>JAUZRX010000107.1 GCA_030949985.1 Acidobacteriota bacterium | reverse complement strand
CGAGGCCAACGGCGGCAAGGAGGTTTCCGGCACCTTCATCGTGCCCAGTGACGACGCCACCTATCTCGTCCATTGCGGGGTGCCGCAGCACACGGAAAAGGGCCTCAAGGCACAGCTCGTGGTCGGCCGGGGCGGCAAGGACCTGCCCAGCATACCGGGCATCACCCCGCCCAACTACACCGGCAGCCTGGACCGGGCCCGCTGAGCGGGCCGGTGTTGCCTGCCGATGCCCGCCGGCGCAGCGGAAACCACGGCCGCCATGACCGCGCCCTACTCCGTATTCTGTATCTCCGACCGGTCGGGCCATACGGCCGAAACCCTGGCCAGAAGCGTGATGGCCCAGTTTCCCGACATCGAGCTGGCGGATTTCGTCATCTACCCCTTCGTCAACCGCCGGGAGGATGCCGAGCGCATCGCGGCCAGGCTGCAGGCGTACCAGCGACGCAGCGGACGCCGGCCGGTGGTGTTCAGCACGCTGACGGACCCGGAGCTGGAGCGGATCATCAACGATACCGATGCCTGCGTCATCGACCTGTTCGGCACCTTCCTCGGTCCCATCGAAGAGGCGCTGGGGGTGGATTCGGCCCACACCGCGGGCCTGTCGCGGCGGGAGGTGGACGAGCGGGACTATCAGAAGCGGATCGAGGCGATTGAATTCGCGATGAAGAACGACGACGGCCTGGTCCGGAGCGATATCGGCCGGGCCGAGGTGATCATCACGGGTGTCTCGCGCACCGGCAAGACGCCCACCTGCATCTACCTGGCGATGAATTTCGGCATCCGGGCCTGCAACTACCCCCTGATCCAGGACGACCTGGAGCGTGAGCGGTTGCCCGCCTGCCTGCAGGAACACCTGGAACGGCTGGTCGGATTCACCATATCGCCGGCCCGCCTGTGGAGTATCCGCCAGCACCGGAGGCCCAATTCGGGATATGCCGATCGAAAGCGCATCGAGCGGGAAATCAGGATTGCGGAGCAGCTGCTGGGGGAGGCCGGGGTGCCGGTGTACGATACCAGTGACATCTCCATCGAGGAGTTGTCCGCGCGCATCATGAGGGACAAGCGACTGTTGCCGGGGTTCTCCTGAGGGAGATCCGGCAACCGTGAAAACGGGGTTTGGGCACTCCGGGCGTCACGATCGGCCCCGGAGCCGGCACACGAAA
>JAUZRX010000106.1 GCA_030949985.1 Acidobacteriota bacterium | reverse complement strand
TCAGACGTGTGCTCTTACGATCTGTATGCCCTTGTCGATATTTTTGTCGTAGCGCATGAAACCCAGGGCCAGCCGACTCAAGGCACCGACCTGGCTCGCGTCACAAGCCAGGGCCTTTCGGTAGTGGGCCCGGGCAAGTGGCCAATTTCCTCGCTCCTCGGCCTGCTGGCCATGGACGATCTCGAGGCGCGGCACACAGGCCACCTGCTGCCGTAACTCGGATTGAGAAGATCCAGCGGAAACGACACTCAGCATCGTTACCAGCAGCGTCAGACCGAGCACCCCACTGGATCCTGCCGCGCCTCTTTCCGGTCCCGGCGGCCAGATGCCCGCCACTCCCGCGATCACGGCCAGCAGAGCCGGGAGAGCGACTCGAGGGAAACCGAGAACAGGAAAAAAAGCGGAGGCAAGGGTCAGAGGCAGCAACAGCGGGAACAACGCTCGCACCCAGGGCCTGGCGGACACGCTCCAGGAGCCGAGGACGAAACCTGCTGCCAGGGGCGGCAGGATCAAAGGGTCCGGGAGGCGAGCGAGAGCGTCAGGACCGATCACCAGCGCGAATCCAGCACACATGGCCGCCAAGGCGGAGAGAGCGAGGCCAAGCCCGGCGGCCAGTGGACGAATCCGACTTGAAAACACTCCAGTCGCGACGGGAAGCAACGCACCCACCATCGCCAACAAACCAACCGCCACGCTGCGGCCGAGGGCCGCCACGAGGGCCAGGGCGAGGACGCCTCGAGCCGCCCACGCAAAGTCGAACGATTCACCCTCGAAACGGCTGACAGCGCCCACCAGGACAGTCACGGCAAGAATCGCGCTGACAATCGCCAAAATATCGAAGGGTGCCAAGGACGAAAACCTCTCGAACGGCAGGTAGAGCCAGACACCGGCAGCCACGCCACTGAGCAATGCACCGACCAGCAGGAGACTCCATCCCTTGGGTAGCGGGGGAGGGGCCGGGTCAGAAGCAGCCGGCTCCGGTTCTGGTGGAGTTCCCTCCTGGCCTCGCTCGAAACGCACCCATATCCATCCCAGCGCCAGCAGCAAGGGCACCAACCAGAGACACGCGATAGAATCCGCGGAGCTCGCTCGATTCGGTCTCAGCAGGGCGCCTTCTCCGCGGTAAAAAGAATCGAGGGTTGTACCCAGCCCTAGACTCCGAAACATGGCCAGCATCAGGCTGGGCAGACTGAAAAAAAACAGCGACGTGGCATAGATCGCCGGCATGCTCAGCAAGGCACGCAAACGGCTGCGGGAGCGCAGAAAGACATACGTCACTCCCAGCAGGACCGCCAACAGGGCCTCCAGGCGAATCCCTGGAGTGGTTCCTGTCAGGGGCGTAAACGGGTGGAAAAAGAGCAGCCAGATCCGCAGCAGGTCCCGAGGATCCGCTGACAAGTAGCCGATGGTCGGCTGACTTCCACCGGCATGCAAGAGCAAATCGAGCAAAGGTGGCAACAAGGTCAACAACCAGGCGAGAGTCATCAGGCGCACGACCCGCAGCGGCGCCACACCGGAAAATCCAGCCAGCAGCAGGGTCAATGCGACAAAAGGAGCCACATAGGCCAGCGGGTAATGGACGAAAGCAGCCAAGGCCTCGAACACGGGGTTTTTCGCAAGCAGGATTTCCAGCAAATTGCGCACGGTGACGATACCCACAAGAGTCGCAACCAGGCGCCAAGGGCCCCACGGCCTCGACTCGAAATGCAATGTCGTCTGCTCGAGCCAACGCCAAAATTTCGAAATCACTCCTGCCCCTTTCCTCAATCTACGTAGCCCAGGCTGCGGAGGGTTTCGATCTGTTCGAGATCGACCGGCTCGTCGGTGGAAGGTGCGCGAAGCTGCAGCCATTCCTGCGCGATGCCCTCGAGGGTGCGACGCATACGCTGCGCCCGGACCGACTGTTCGGCGAGCAGATTGTGAGACTCCTCAGGATCTTCAGCGAGATCATAGAGTTCCTCTCTGACTTGCCCCCCCCCGAGAGGCATGCGAATCAGCTTCCAGGATCCTTCACGCAGCGCCCACCACCGTCCGGCACGTCCCGAGACCGGTCGCCGCGGGTTCTCGGGGTGCACGAGGTTGTGATCGGTCAAATGGACCAGCGGGCGGGAGACGACTTGATGCACTCCTCCTGAACGCAACATATCGGCCAGGCTCATCCCATCGATATCAGGGGGGGGGGCCAGCCCCGCAAGGTCGAGAAGGGTCGGGGCCACGTCTTCCAGGCTGACGTTGCCTCGGATCAATGTCCCGGCGGGCACACGGTGCGGCGCGTGCACCAAAAACGGCACCTTCAATGTGTCGTCGTACAGGTACTCTCCGTGAGCGAACCAGTAGTCGTGGGCGCCCATCGCCTCCCCATGGTCGGCGGTCATCAAGACGATGCCATCGCCCATCAGCCCGGTCGCTTTCAGCCCTGCCAGGAGGCCGCCGATGGCACGGTCCGTCCCCGCGACCTCGGCCTGATAGAGTTGCGCCACCTTCTCGATTTCCTCATGACTGAGAATGCTGTCCGCGTCGAAAATGACCTGCCCCTTGGTCAGACGCCCCGAGCGGACGGCGTCGAAAAGATCAAAATCCTTCCCTGCCTGCAGATCCACGGTCACCGTACCAAACTCTTCTTCGGGGGTATACGGCCAGTGCGGGTCAAGATAGTGCACCCAGAGGAACAGCGGGCTCGAGTCTTCCCGCTGCGCGCGCACCCACGTCAGGGCCTCCGCGGTAATCGCGGCGGCGGAATTGCTGCCCCACCGGGCCTGAGGATTGGAATACAGGTCGCATCCTTGCTCGAATCCCCGCCCTCGGCGCAGTTGAACGTTGCTGACGAAGGCCGCCGTGCGGTAACCCGCACGAGAAAAAATCTCGGGAAGGGTGGTCACCGTGTCGGGCAGGCGCATCCCAAGCCCGTCGGCCCCGTGCCGCAAAGGATGTAATCCGGTGAGAAGCGAGCCCACCGACTGGGTCGTACGGCCGAACGGAGCCCAGGCTGTCTCTATGCGGGCGCCCTCGCGGGCCATCTGGTCGAGGGCAGGCGTCAACGCCAACCGCGAACCGTAGGCACCGAGATGGTCGGCCCGTAGCGTATCGACCGTGATCAGGACCACCAAACGGGGCCGGCCGGGCGCGCCCGGCCGGCATCCCCCCAGCCCCAGGCCGATCAGGACAACGAGCCCGGAGGACAAAAGCAGTATCGAAAACCGAAGAGCCTTGGCCAGAGTTGAGATCAAGACGGCCACTGAAGACCTCCCAGCCTGGCCCGGGGCCCGCCTCGAACCAGGACTTCGCCGGGAACGGCGATCGAGTGATGCCGGCGTGCTCGCCAACCCCATCCGCACTGCCGGCCCCACGCGAGCAACCCCGCCGGAACATCGTGCGGGCCGTCAATGGATAACATACTCTCCGGTTCATTGCAGGAACGCGCCTCCGGGCCGGGACGGTCGACGCTCCACCGTCCGCATCGCCCCGATGCCGGAAAGGGTGGGCGCGTGGTTTGACGACGCTGGGGTATAATCGCGCCGTGCGCGCCACAGCCCGGGAACAGCCTCAGGTGGCCGGCAGACAGGAAGCGCGGGGCTTGAGTGTCCGCGGAATCACGCCGCCTGATGGACCGCCCCGAGGAGGCGATCGGATCGTGGCCCTCGTGTTCACACTCCGGCCAACCAAGACAAGAGGGGGCCGGTGCTAGGAAACCTTGCCGAAGGAGATCTGATTCGCCGGGCCCAGGCAGGTGATGCGGCTGCATTCGATCACCTCGTTCGCCATTACGGGCGGCTCGTTCTGTCCCTGGCGCGCCGCATCGTGCGGCACAGCCAGGACGCAGAGGACGTGGCCCAGGAGGCGTTCTTGCGCTTCTATCGCTCGCTGGACCGAGTGGACCCCGATCGCCCCCTCCAGCCGTGGCTCGTGCGCCTGACACTCAATGCCGCCCGGAATCACGTCAGCCGGAATCCGGCCCAGGGCGAGCAACCCCTGACAGGCGAATGCAAGGGTTCAGCCCCGGGAGCTGCGGAAGCTTCCCTCGCGGCGGGCGATATCAGGAAGGCCCTGACCCTGGCCTTGGCGACCATTCCCGAACGGGAGCGCGTCGTCTTCATCCTCAGGGATCTTCAGGGCCTCGAAGTTCGCGTGATTGCGGAGGCGCTGAAACTGAGCCCGGTGACGATTCGTCGCCAGTCCACCTCGGCGCGACACAAGGTCGTCGCCTGGATCCGGCTGCACCGGCCCGACCTGCTGACACGGGGGGAGTGAGAGGCGTTCAGCGACCGGCACAGGTAGGGCCTCTGGAAACTTTTTTAGAAATTTGATGAACGCCTTGCCCGGTAGCCGGGTAGAGACAGGTGTAACGCGAGCGGATCGGCTGTCCGTGGAGACCGGAGAGAGAAAAATGGGCGAAAGCAGCTTGAGCAGCGGCGCCAGCCGCAGTCCACTCCCTCATGAATGGGAGGCTTTCTGCTCCCGCCTGAGAGAGCTTCAAACCGTCGAGAGCCAGGAAGCCCTCGCCGCCGATCTTGCGGTGGAAAGGCTGCAGCGTGCGGTGCGCTCACGGATTGGACATGACGAGAAGGCTCCAGTCCGGAGAAACTTCCGCCGTTTTTACGCCCTGGCTGCTGCTGTGCTTCCCGCCGCCCTGGGCTTGAGCGCGCTTTACGGTGCTGCGAGCCCGGCCTCAAGGTCGCCATCCTTGGTACTCACGGCAAGGGCCGACGGATCGATCTCGATGCGCTACAGCGATGGCCGGCCCATTCGACGGGTGGCCAAAAGTGAATTTCCGTCCGGCGTCAAGCTGGAGTCGCTTCTGATGCCTGCCCGGACAGAAGTTGTGGACAAGGTCGGTGAGCCCCGTCCCGGAACGGTGGTGTTCTATCGTGTCGACTAGTGTCTTCGTTGGAAGAGTTCAGCCGGTTTCGAAAGAAGCCGCGGAGAACCGATCGATGTCTGGCTTTCGCACAGGAAAATCCGGATTTCCGTTGACGCGGTGCCAGTCTCGTCGTAACTATCCCTCGCGGGACCGTGCAACGAGGGGTCTTCTTCGGGTCGGCCATGGCAGCCCTGGCGCAGGTTGTGCGCGGGTGGCTGATGCCGACGGAGATCTCCAGATTGTCCGGCACCGCAGGGAGCAAAACGGAAGTAGGAGGGTTTGATGACCAGTTTCCGCGCAATCCGGGGATGGATGGTCGGTGTGGCCGTGGTCGCGTTGCTCGTGGGCAGCGTGGTCGTGGCCTCGAACATGGGCTTCAAGTTCGTGCCGCAGATTCCTGACGGACAGGCCTTCAACCTGTCTCTGCCCTGGAACAACAACTACACGAATGCCCAGAGTCTGCTGACGGATCTGGGCAACGTCACTCGAGTTGCCAAGTTCGAAGCGAACTCGGCGATCACCAACTGGACCGGCACCGCCGGAGTCAACTTCGGCATCACCAAGGCCGAAGCCTACATCGCCTATGGTGGGACGGGCGGGGCGACACCGGTAGTCGTGGGTTCCCACGATCCGAACTACACGCTCAACTTCACCAGTGGCCAGGCGTTCAACGCTGCTGCGCCGTATCACCAGACGTTGACCAACGCCGAGCAGCTCCGGACGGATATCGAAAGCCAGTTCCCCGGTTCGCTCGACCGTCTCGCCAAGTTCGAGGCAGACTCAGCACTCACCAACTGGACGGGTAACGCTGGAGTGAATTTCAGCCTCGATCTGGGCGCCGGAGTCATCATCTATACCAAGACCGATGTGTCCGGCTACCAGTGGCCCCATTACTGAGGCGATGAGCAGGAGGAGTAGATTCTGATGACGAAAAAGATTCTCATGACGCTGATTGCCGCGGCGTTCGTTCTTGGCTCGGGTTTGGACGTCTTCGCCTTTTCCAAGCCGATCGAGAGCGTTGTTCGCGAGACCGATGCCGCAGAGGGCCCTGTTTCCATTCGCTACTTCAAGGAGGGCCACTCGGCGGTAAACCCCAACGCGGCCGTCTGCCCGACGGGGCTGGTCGATCCGGCCGGTGGTCGCTACTGCGAGATCAACCACACCAACAAGCCGAACAAGGGCAAGGTCGGCTACAAGGGCACTCTGGAAGACATCTTCAACTGGGATGGCAACTACGGCCTCTACATGGGCGCCTGGGACACCGAGTTTGGAACCGGCACTCCTGACCACAAGGGCTACTACGCCTGGGTCGGCCAGAACGTGGCCGATACCGACCAGGACGACCTGTGGGCCGCCGGGTGCGTTGGTGTCAAATCCAACAACACCTGCCTTGGCGCCGCCGAGCCCGCCAATTCTGCCGGCACCGAAATCGCCAACACCACCCAGGGCATCATTTCCCCTTGGGGCGGTCTGCGTCCGATCCCGGTCCCGAAGCCTTCCGCCACCACCGATCCACTGGTCATCCAGTTGGATTGGACTGCCGTGAGCGTCATTGGCGTCGCCCCGGCGGACCCGGTCCAGTACGACCTCTACTACGTGGCGAATGTCGGCGGTAGCTGCGCGGCCCCGACTGCGGATGCTTACACTTTCCTCAAGACCGTGACCGGCACCAGCACCACGGTCAGCGCGGCCGACCTCGGCATCGGTGACCAGGACAGTGCGTTCTTCGCCCTGAAGATCCGCTACCCCGGTCCTACCAGTGAAGTTCTCTCGCGCTACCTCTCCGCCAACAGCCAGTGCGTGGGCTTCGGCGCCTTCGACGTTCAGGTCGTCGATCTTTCTTCCCGGTACGTCGGCCGCAACAACATCGAGGTGAACTGGCGGACCGAGCTGGAAGATGGCGTGGTTGGCTTCTATGTCACGCGTTCCTTCACTCAGAACGGTCCGTACCAGCGCGTTTCCAGCCTGATCCCGGCGAAGGGTGAGCCCTCCAGCTATTCCTTCATCGATGCGATCAACACGCGGGCGCCTCGTGGCTCCGGCGTGTTCTACACCCTGGAAGTCGTCGACATCGACGACGCCATCACCACTGTCGGCCCCACGGCCACAGAGCTTCCGAACCTCAACCCCGGAGTCGTGCCGAAGAAGTTCGAGCGGCCGATTCGCCGCCGCTGAGTTTCAGCGCTTCTACAGCTACGACCGGAGGGAGCCGCCAAAAGCGGCTCCCTTCTTTTTTCCGTCCGGCTCAAGCACCGACCAGGGCGGGGGGTTAAAATACCCCCGCGTGCGGGGCGTCGTTCGCCCCCCCTAAGAGGTTACCACCCATGGATCTTCGACCCGCCGCCTCGGCTCTCCTCTCCGGGGCGCTCCGTCTGGCGACTGCTCTGGCGCTGACGATCGGATTGCCGTTACTCACCGGCTGCCAAGGAAGGGGAGACAGCCTGATCCTGGTCACCATCTCCGGCCTGCGAGCCGATTCCGTCACGCCGGAGTCCATGCCACGGCTCTCTTCCCTGATGGAAGAGGGCATCTCGCGGCGCGACATGCTCACCTCGGTCCCCGACACCATTCCCGCACTGGCATCGCTGATGACCGGGCAGGGCCCCGAAACGCTCGACTGCTTTTTTGCTGACCGCTGCCGCCTCCCGTCGCACTACTCCACACTCGCCGAATCGTTCGCGGCGAGAGGCTACCGAACCGCAGCCTTCATCGGCCAGGGGGCCGTCTCGCCACTCACCGGGCTCGCTCGAGGCTTCCAGACATTCACCAGTCCCGGCTCCGTCGGAGATTCTCCCATCCTGCCTGACGAGACGCACCGCGTTCACCCCCGCCGAATCGGGTGGACTCCCGCTTCGGTAATCGCCGACCAGGTCGGCGCTTTTTTCCTCAAGGAAGGTGGAAGCGGAAGCCCTAAGTTTCTCTGGGTGCATCTGGCGGATCCGGCCTACGCGGCGAGCGGAGCGGACCCCCAAGAGCACTACCGGGAATCACTGGCGGCAGTCGATGAGACCATCGGCTATCTGCGCGATGCGCTCGCCAGTTTCGGACTCGAGGGGCGCACCACCCTCGCCGTAGTCGCCCTCCACGGAACGGCTTTCGGTGATGGTGGCGAAACCGGGCATGGTTTGACCCTCGTCCCTTCCGTGATACGGGTAGTCGCCACCGTGCTGCCCGCCGAGAGTTCCGGGGACGCCGCCCCGATTCCCCCGGGAATCACAGCGATGGCCTCCTTCCTGGCCCCCGGCGTAGGCCTGGAGCCCGCCCCCGCTACGGATTCTCATCGCCCAACTTGCATGACCCGCTGGCCGTCCAGGCTTTACGGCTGGCCCAACCGAGAGGTCACACTCGGGCCTTCGGAGACACCCCAAGGGGATGCTCCAGCCCTCGACGACCACCAGCGCCAAGTGCTGGCATTGATGGCCCGAGCCAATCGAGCACGCCTGGAGGGGGATCTTTTCGAGAGCACCCGGATTCTCGAGCGAGCCCGCAAGCTCGCCCCCTCTGCACTGGCTCCCCGTAGCGCGCTCGCCGGTTTGTTGGGCGCCAACGTCAAGGGGATGTCCGAGGAACGGCTTGCCCTGCGCCGCCAGCTCTTGACAGAACTCGAGGCCTGGAAACCTGGGAGCATGACCCAAGCGCTGGATCTTGCCCGGACATTCAAGATGCTTGGAGACCGGAGCGAGGCACTCAAGCTTATTCGAGGGACGCTGTCTTCGGTCTGCACGCCTGGGCAGACGCTTGCAGCGGCCGAAATGCTGACCGACATCGATGCCATCGATGAGGCGATAGCAGCCATCGAGAGCGTTGTCGAGCAGGAAACATCGCCCGCCCCTGAATTGCAAGAGTGGCTCGGCGACCTGTTGCTACGTTCTGGCAACCAGTACCGGGCTCGGCAAGCCTACCAGAAGGCCCTGATCTCGCCCCGGGCCCGAACGCCCCACCTGCTGGCGAAGCTGGGCGATACTCTCGCCGGCCTGGGGGAGGCCGACAAGGCACTCGAGAGTTATGCAGCCGCCGTGGCTGCCGATCCATCCTACCGCTATCCCCACGCTCAGGCGGCCACGATCTTACTCGAGCAGGGCCAGATCGGTGCTGCCGCGCATGCCATCGCGATGAGCGTACCCGAGGGGGAGAGCCCACGAGATACCGCCATCCGTCGGGC
This sequence comes from Acidobacteriota bacterium, assembly GCA_030949985.1. NCBI lineage: Bacteria > Pseudomonadati > Acidobacteriota > Acidobacteriota bacterium. Next base: position 4,816 of record JAUZRX010000106.1, on the reverse strand, counting down.
TCGGCGACTGGCCGACCGGAAGCTGTTCGCGGCGGCTACGGCGGAGATCGACAAGCTTCTGGCCCAGATGCCCGGCGACGAGAAGTTGCTGGTGGAAAAAGCCCGCCTGCTCAGGCACCAGGAAAAACCCGGCGAGGCCCGGCAGATTCTCGAAAGTGTCCTGGAAAACCGCCCGCAGAGCGCCAAGGCTCTGACAGAACTGGCGATCCTCGCGGCCCTCGAGGGCGATCAACAGACGGCCATTTCCCTGCTCGACAGGGCCGAGCCCTTTGCCGGAGCCAGCCTCGCCGCACAGATTCGTTCGGAAAATATCTTCCACCTAGCCGGCGAGGCCAGCCCTCTAGCTCAACGGGCTGCTCGCTTTCGGGGGCTCTCGAGACGACGCCCGGAGACATCCAAGCCGTGAGGAATCGCCTCGCAAACGGGGGAGGCTACCCCTTTCTTCTGCTGGCTTGGCTGCTCTACGCCTGGCACGCCTGGAGTTTCGGATGGTGCCTGCAGGACGATGCGTTCATCAGCCTCCGCTATGCGAGGAACCTGGCCGAAGGCATCGGACTGGTCTACAACCCGGGCGAGTATGTCGAGGGCTTTACCAACTTCCTCTGGACCATCGGCATGGCGGCGCTGTTCGTTCTCGACCTGCCGCCCGTCAAGGCTCTCTGGCTGGCAGGGCTTACCTCGGGTGGGCTGGCCCTGTGGGCCGCCTTCGATCTTGCCAGAACGCTGGCCCCCGAACCGCTCCGCGGCGCCGCCGGGGGGAGCGCTGCGGTGATTGCCGCCTGCCTCCCGTTTTTCGTGGCGGAATCTGTCATGGGGCTCGAAACAGCTTTCTTCGCCGCCTTGTCCGTGGCCGGCATCGCACGCTACCTTCGCGAGACCACCTCGCCACCCGGTCGCCGCCTGCCGATCTCCGGAGTGATCCTCGCGATGGCCACCCTGACCCGGCCGGAGGGCGCCCTGATTGCCGGCCTGGCGGGGCTGAGCAACCTTTTCGGACTCGCGAGGGAGCGCTGCAGACCGGACACGTCATTCTGGGTTCGCTGGCTCCTCTTCGCTCTTCCCGTGATCGGCCTGGAGGCTTTCCGCTGGCTTTACTACGGTGATCTGGTACCCAACACTTTCCATGCCAAGGTGGGCGGAGGCATGACCGCGCTGCTGCGAGGCCTGACCTACACAGGGGAGTTCGTATGGCATGCCTTTCCCTTGCTCATCGCGGCGGGAGCCGGGGCTTGGGTTCTTCTGCAGAAACGCGACCGTCGCCCCTTGGCCACACTTCCCTTCGCTCTACCCTGGATCTTTATCGCATATGTTGCCTGGGTAGGAGGGGACTACAAGCCCACGTTCCGGTTCTTTGCGACCCCGGCACTCTTTTTCGCGGCCTGGGCGGGCGTTGGTCTCGTTTCCTGGTTCAGTTCGGATCGTAACCGACCGATCGCGAATTTCCTGCTCGTCGCAGGCTCGGTATGCCTCGCCGGTGCAATCCTGGTCGGACTGGGGGGAGGCGCCCGCGAGTTCGCCCGCTGGCGGGCGCAGGTTCTTCCGGTTCACCGGGCAGCCGGCGCCTGGCTCGGTACTCATTTCGAGCAGAACACCTGGATGGCCACAGGCAACGCCGGCGTGCTGCCCTACGAATCCTCACTCCCCACCATCGACATGTACGGCCTCTGCGATCGGCACATTGCCCAGCGCCGGATGCCACACATGGGCGAAGGCCCCCCGGGACATGAAAAGGGAGACGGCGCCTACGTGCTGGAGCGCAATCCGCGACTGATCCTCTTCATGAGGGCTCGCTTCAGCCAGCAACCCATCACAGAACAGGCCATCGCCTCCATGAGAAAATCCGTCAGCGAGCGCGAGCTGTGGGAACACCCGGAATTTCACGAGCGCTACGCCCTGCGCAGCCAACGTCTACCCGGCTTCTATTTCAACTATTTCGAAAGGAAAGAGGGGCCATGATGCGGCGTTCCTACGGGGTGCTCCTGGCGGCGATACTCGCATTTCCGCTCCTGTCATGCAATCTGTCGCGACCTTCGATCCTGCTGATCTCCGTCGACTCGCTGCGTCTCGACGCCGCCTTCGGCCGACATGAGGGCAAACCCATCGCCCCCAGGCTCACAGCTTTCGCAGACCAGTCCCTGGTATTTGACCAGGCCATCAGCCCAGCACCCTGGACAACACCCGCCATGATGGCCGTGATGACCGGCCATGACGCGCCGACTCATGGCGTTGAAAAACACTACCAATCGTTGTCGCGAAGTGTTCCGACGCTGGCCGAACGTTTTCGCGCATCCGGCTACCGCACGGCCGCCTTCACACCTGCCGTGACCCTGCGCGCGGAGTACGGCTTCGACCGCGGCTTCGAAATCTTCGACTACGAACCCTACGGTCATGACAAGATCTCCTCGCCGGCCCTCAGCGGCAAGGTCATCCACCGGCTCGAGCAGTGGAAGAAGGAACCATTTTTCATCTGGGTTCATCTTTGGGATCCCCATTACAACTACAATCCCCCAACCCCGTACGACGAAATTTTCTCCCGTGGAGAACGACCGCCGAGCCTCCGTGTCCAATGCTTGAAATGGATCCGCGACCCTGTCACAGCACCACAAGCACTGTTTCTCCAAGGTCTTTTCTGGGGCGAGGTGCGCTATACCGACCGCTATGTGGGCGAAATTCTTGACGCCCTCGAGAAACAAGGGTTGGCCTCCCGCACAGTGGTGGCCATACTCGCCGATCATGGTGAAGCCTTCATGGAACACCATTGGCTGGGGCATACCAACCGCCTCGACAGCACGCTGATTCACGTACCCCTGATGCTGCGCTATCCCAGCGAACTGAGACCTTCCCGCGAGCATCGAACCGTTTCCACAGCCCAACTCGGGGCCAGCCTGTTGGCACTCGCGGGACTGCCTAGGGAGGGGTTCGGATCTCTTCCACCCCTTCCCCTGGATACAGCCGAATCCCCCCGTGCGAGTGAATCATCGCCCCCGGGCGTCTTGAGCCAAACGGTCCGCCGAGGCTGTCTGACCTCTCTGACCCGGGAACGCTGGCGCTACGTCATCGATCACCACGACTGCAGAGAAGAGCTCTTCGATCTCGAGGAGGATCCCGGAGAAACCGTCAACTTGGCCGAACGAGAACCCCGAACGCTGGCCTCCATGCGACAGGCGATGCGGCAACACCTCGAGAGGGCTCGCACAAGTCGCGTTCCCCGTGCCTCACTCCCATCCACCGTGCTGGAGGAATCGGAAACACGCCTGCGCTCTCTGGGCTACATGGCAGCAGGCGGGGGCGGGGGGACACGCCGCGGAGACCCCACGGTCTGCGACGGAGTAATCTTTGCGGGACCGCGGGACAGCTTGGGGGACATGGAGCCTGAAGAATGCCCGCCAGAAGGAGCCATGGGCTGCCTCGAGCGGTTCGACCATGGCAACTCGGACTCGCGGACCGATCCATAAGCCCCTTCCGGCCGAGGAACCAGGCTTCCAAAGTCAGCCCCTCGCATCGACAAGGCTTTGCCTACGGACTGCCAATCCCCTTGGCTCCACATCTCAGTGAAGGTCTTCGCCCCGCGCCTCGCCACTGAGAGGATCGATCGGGAACGCGTCGCGCACCCACACCCCCTGGGCTTCCAGCACATGCCCTGCGTCGTCGAGAGCCACCCGCCCCAGAACCCGACCGGCGTGACCAAGCCAGAGTACCGGCACGGTGTGGAGCCTTTCAGGAGCTACGTCCTCCACCGTACCCTGAGTGGCGAAGACGAGGTCGATACCCGGTACTTCACGGAGCAGTTCCCCCAGTTCGACCTTGCCCAGGCTGGAAAGCAACACGACTTGTCGTACCTGGCGGCGCAGGGACGCCACGATCGGCCGCAAGGCCGCCACCGGTTCGAAAGTAAGGATCGTTCCCGACCCGGGATCCCCCCAATACTCATCGGGGCGGTGCGTCATGACGGCCACGAGTCCAATCTTGCCACTCGGGCTGTCGAGGATCAGCGAATCCCGCCCCAGAGGCCTGCCTGTTTCGAGGATCCGCAGATTTGAGGTCAGCAACTCGAGGCCCACTCGGGCCGCAGAAGCCTGCAAGGCCCGGGGCCCGAAAAGACTGAGGTCGAAGTAGTCCAGCCCTACCGCGCTATATCCCGTGCGCTTCAACTGCTCGAACATGACCCCCGGGGGCTGGTTGTCCCGGTCCTCGCCGATGGGGCCGGTAACACCGCCGGAACTGATCCAGATCCGGGCCACGCCGGGCCGGGTGCGGGCCAGCCACTGATCGAACCGGGGGCGATAAAGGGCCCCTCCAAAACTGCCGTAGCACCCCCGGGGACGAAGGTAGCCACGATCCGCGCCGGTGGCCAGAAGGACGGTCATGGTGTGGGGGGGCAGGGGCGACCATCCGCTCGCTGGTGATTGGCGGCCTGAGTCGGCCCCCGCGGGGCTCAGCAAAGCAACCAAGGTTGCCAGCCCGGCAAGCCTCCCCCAAAGCCCCGCACTTCGACACCTCCGAGTTCCACGCATGCCAGAAAAATAGCAGGCCGACGCCCTCGTCGCTATAGCGGCCTGAGCGCCTCGGGCTATGCTAGGCGCACTCTGGACGAGCGCTTCCATGGACGGATCGATGCGAGGAGACCATGCGCTGGAGTGACGACATCGAACAGCACATGAGCGAACTCGAGGCCGCGCTCGGCTACACGTTCAAGGACCGCGGCAAACTTCACCAGGCCCTCGTGCACCGTTCCTATGCCCACGAGCGCGACCTGGACCACGACAACGAACCGCTCGAATTCCTCGGCGATGCCGTGCTGGGATTCCTGGTCGCC
>JAUZRX010000105.1 GCA_030949985.1 Acidobacteriota bacterium | reverse complement strand
GAGCGCACCTCACCGATCGAGGGGCGTCGCAACGGGGTGCAGTCGCCCGGGGGCGGGATGCAACGCGGGGCGCGGGTCGGTAGACGGGGTGCCGTCCTGGGGGAAAGATGCTCGCCATGGCCCGCTCGTTCAGGGTAGATTCTCGCTGTCTGTCTGTCTGTCTGTCTGTCTGTCTGTCTGGCGCTGATCTGCGCCTGCATTCCTGACGCCCTGGGGGCGGCATCGCAGACCGAGGGCTACAAGCCCGATGCTGACAAGCACTTCATGGATAATAGAAGGGGCTACAAGAAGGACCACCTGTACTTCTCCATCGGTGGTGCTGAGGTGGATGCCTTCAACTTCCATTTCATGCTTAATCTCACCGAGCAGGTGGGATTCGGCCGCCCGGTTGACGGTGGACTCACGCTGCAGCTCGGGCGGGTCTACAACTCGGATATCTACACGGACAAGGTCTGGCAATGCGCGGAGCAGCCCTGTTTCTCTTCGGATCCGAAGAAACACGCCTACACCTACCTTTCCTTCCCACGCCGTAACGCAATGGGTCTCGGCTGGGAGTTTCACCTGGGCAAGATAGTGAAGAGAGACGGCGGTTTCTGCCGGGATCAGACGGGTTGCAGTACGGGGGGAGCACCGGGGCAATGGGCCTATATCGCTCCGGATGGCGGTTCATACGTGTTGTTTCTCGAAGCTGATGGCTCCTACGCTAGCCGGGACGGTGAATTCATCCGGGCGAGGTACTACAGCAGTGGTGGAGGAACCGGAGGTGATCAGTCCTGGTGGGAGGTCTGGCTAGCGGACGGGAGGGTCCTGGAACTCCAGCACCGGGTCACTGGCGAGAAGTTCAGGGAGATCGATACGAGTGGAGGGTGCGCGACGAATCGTCCCTATTTCATCGCGGGTCGGCCATCGACGGATCCGGTTGGAGGGACGGCGGAAAACCCCATCTACGAATACGACCGGCAGGATATCGGTTACTACGTCACCCGTATTCGCAATCGTGAGGAGATCGCCGGTCAACTGGCGGCGTATATCGATGTCGAGTATCAGGAAGCCCCTTTCGACTATGTGATTTCCAGGATCAAGGACTCCCACGACGGAGAGTCCGGCGCCCAGAGAGCGATAATCGTGACGATCGGCCTCGACCCGGCAGCCACAGGATTTGGCCACGTCGAACAAGTCTGCTTCCCGGGTTCTCCCGATGGTACGGGTGGTCATCTCTCCGCCTCCTGTTTCCAGTTCGAGTACGAACGCAAGGAGCTGACGATCCGGGGAACGGAGCCGCGGAACGGCGATCCAGCGCCGAGCTGGATCCAGCCTGTCGATTTGCTTCGAAAAGTGACGACCCCGGAGGGCTACGGGATCGTTTACGGGTATGCCGACAGCGATCCTTCGATAACCAAGTTCGAGCACAGGAACGGCAATGATTGGGGTGGCCGAATGGAACGCATCCACTATCCCTCCGGGAAGCTCGTGAAACTGACCTGGCAGCCGTTTCGTCACGAATGGAGAAAGCGCACGAGGGAGATCGGCAGTGGCCCTTGCGGTTGCATGATGAACTCCCGGATCTCCGATGCTTACTTCGTCGGGCTTTCCAAGAAGGAAGTGTTCGTCGATGGTGATGAGGCCAACACTGCGGCTTCCAACCACCAGACCTGGACTTTTTGGGTTGATGAGGACTCGCTGTTGCAGCGGGCGGGGCCCTCTGGACCGCTGATCACCGAGGTATGCGATGCAACGCAAGATGCGTGCAAGATGCGGGATCACTATTACGACGCCGAGAACTGGATGCGGGGCCCGGACGGCAACGAGGTTGCCATCCGCTATGACACTTCCAGCAGATTTGGGGACCTGGGTGATAGGAGGAACAGACCGGAAGACAGTGCCTATTTCGGTAAGCCGAAGGTTGAGTTCGACTATGCCGTCGCCGAGGATGGTTCGAGGAATCTGGTCCGCAAGGTCGAAAGATCGTGGCGCCACTCCTATTTCGATGAAAGCGGAGGTGAGCAGAGCCTGTGTACGTCGGTGGGCTACGCCGCACTCGAGAGCGAGAAGACGACTTATCTCGACGACGTGGTTTCCGGAGTGCCGACCGTCGTCGAGAGGCGGTCTGAGGACTGGGTAACCTGGGATGGCGAAGACTACCACGGTCGCTACGAGACGACCGTTCTCAGTGGCAACGGCGTTGGAAACTGGGAAAAGGTCGCCCACACCGACTACGCCATCGACAACGAGTCCTCGCCGGGCAACGCTTGCTCGGCGTCCCAGCAACTGATCGATGCCTGGCTACCTGGCGTGGTGGCGAGCCAGTGGGTGGGCACGCGGCCCGCGGGCGGGGGGGCGACCGATATCGAGACGCTCACCCAGAACGCCTACGACACCACGACCGGCAGGGTGCAGGCCAGCGTGGCCCGTCTCGATCCGGTCAGCATCACCATCGACGCTTGCGCCAATACTCTCGGGGCCATCGGGGAGCAGAGCGGCGACATCGTCACGCTTCTCGAATACGACGATGCCGGCAACGTCTCTCACCAGGGTGTGCGCTTCGGTGGCGCCACGGAAGAGGCCTTCGGCACGGATTTCACCTGGCAGTTCGGCGTGCAGGCGACGAAGAAGAACGTCGCGCTACCGTACTACGACTCCATCGCCACGGTGGACCCGGACACGAGCCTGGTGACGAAGGAGGAGATCTTCAGCACCCAGGCGGGCGATCCGCTGGCGATCTCGAAGACCTACGGCTACGACGCCCTGCGACGTCCCGTCATCGAGCAGGTGGGCGACCTGGCGGCGACCCACTACGAGTACCAGAACGAGTCCCTCGCCGACGGGCGCCAGCGCCTGAGGGCGATCCGCACCTGGCGCGGGGCCGGCGACGGCCTGACGGAGACCATCGAGCACTACGACTTCGCCGGCCGGGTGACGAAGAAGGAGAAGCTCGATGCCGACGGCAGCCGCGCCTACCAGCACGTGCGCTACGACGAGAAGGGCAGGGAGAGCTTCGTCTCGGAGTGGACGTCGAGCGCTACCGATGACGGCTCGCTGCCTGGTACGACCGAGGAATACACCTACGTCACCAACATCGACGGCACCGACTACGTGGTGGACGATCCCTTCGGTCGGGTACGCAAGGTGACCGGGCCTCTGGGCGAGGTGACCGAGACCGACTACTTCGGCACCAACAAGACCGTGACCGTGCGCGGCATCGCTACCGGCCAGCAGACCGAGCAGGCCCAGGATGCGGTGACCACCTACTACACCGACGGTCTCGGCCGCCTGGTGGCGGTGGACAGCGCCGAGGGCGCAGACGCGGTCTATGACTACGACGTCAGCGACAATCTGACCAAGGTCAACCTGGTCGATGCCCTGTCCATGGCGCCGACGGCGGACGACCGCTACGCCACGAGCAACGTGGACGAGCAGATCCGCACCTTCGCCTACGACGCCCTCGGCCGGCAGACCAGCGCCACCCATCCGGAAAACGGTACCTCCGAGACCCTGGCCTGGAACGAACTGGGCCAGCCCACCGAGACCCGGGACGCCCTGGGCGCCGCCTGGGGTCACAAGACGGTACTGACCTACGACGCGGCGGGTCGTCCGACCCGCATCGAGCGGCAGGCGGGTAGCGATTTCGCCTCCAGTCACACCCCCGGTGACAGCACCTGGGCCGCCAGCGGCTGGTCCACCACCGACAGCACGAGCTGCCTGGGCGAAAACGCCTGGTACATCGGCGATGCGAACTGCCACTACGCCCAGGCCGGCCAGCAGGTGGCGACCCTGGACTCACCGCAGATCAGCGGTGTACCCAAAGGAGCCGTTCTGACCTTCCGCATCTGGCGCCAGGTGAGGCAGACGGCGAAAGATGCCTCCGCGGTAGATCGCTTCCGCGTACTGGCTCGCAAGGTGACGGCGGATCCCTGGCCGGCCGGGGCGACGGAACTCTACGCCATCGACTCCTCCCAGA
>JAUZRX010000104.1 GCA_030949985.1 Acidobacteriota bacterium | reverse complement strand
GGTCCTGCCGCAGGCGCAGCAGTGGAAACGCGGGACGCGCCTTCCGTCACACTTGCGGTCGTAGAAGCCGTGTCTCCTGAAGGCGAAGGGCGCGGGGCGGTCCGGGGCGTTGGAGGGGCAGTGCCGGATGGGGCAGCGCGTGGGGAGGAACGCCTCGGGGGGTATCTTTTCGATGGGGATCTCGGGCCAGTCCATGCCCCGTGGGAGAGCAAGAGCGGGGCCAGTTTGAACCCGCGCTCGGGCGCGGAGTTTGGGGACGAGGCGTCCGCATGCGGACAGGTGCCGCGGACAGGGTCCGGACACCCCCGGCGGCTTGCGCCCCCCCGGCCCCCGGGGCCACGGGGCCACGGGGCACATTCTTCGCTCCACGGTGGGGAATATGGGGGGCACCCCCTCGCGGGGGGATGCCCCGGATGCCCGGCCCGAGTGCGAAGCCGCCCCTTTTCGGGGGCCCTCTGCGATCCCGCGGGGCTCGCTGCGGAGTCCCGGTCAGGCGGTGAAGACCATCACGCGGTAGACCCCATCCTGGTCACGGACCACCATCACGTGGTTCGCCCGAGTGTCCCGCTTGTGTCCCCGGTGCAGGCGCATGGGAATCGCCTGGTCCACCGGGCGACGGGGGAGTTTGGCCAGGGCGGAGAGATAACGCACGGAGTGCTCCCGACCCTTGGCGTCGCGACGCACGATGCGCAGTTCCAGGCGATAGATCTGGTTCGGTGCGAGAGCCTTGTCGAAGCGGATGTGCTCGACCAGTGTGCCGGGGGTGAAGTTGCGTTCCATGACCAGGGGCTGCCCGGCGGCGGTGCGCTGGCCATACTGGATTTCAGGACGCAGGATCACCTGCAGGGTGTCGCCTTCCTGGAGCATCCCGGTGACGGCCGGGCCCAGGTCCAGGTCGACCTTGAGATCGAACGGTTCACTGGCCGGAGCCGGTGTGGCGGCCAGCAGCACCAGCAGGCCAAAGCCGACGATCCAACGAGCCGTCTTGCGCAGCATCTGCCTATCCTCCATCGATGGGCCTCCCCCCTCGGGATAGGGAAGCCGGGGGCGGGGATGGGATTCCCCGTGGGGTGGTGAGTCCGGAAGAAAATCCGTCCATCACCATTTACGCCGATTTCACCGGGATCGAAAGGGGAAAAGGACGGCGATCCCCTCTCCGGCCCCGGTTGCCTGATGGCCGGCACCAGAGTGCCGGAAAATGCGGCTCCAGCCAAGCTGCTTCGAACCCGGAAGCGGCCCGGACTCGACTTGCCTTCCCTGGCGGCGAAACCCAACTTCTCCGCAGGAACCCGCCGCGAGGGCGGCCTGCGCCGCGGGCCTGGCAGGGTTCGGCCGAGGGGAAATGGACGTCGTCACCACAGCAGGATCCGGGGCCACCAGCACCCAGCCGCGCCTGAGAAGCGACCTGGTGATCCACCCGGACGCGGAGACCGGCCGCGGTCGGGTGGTCAAGGACCCGCGCAGCCGCCGCTATTTCCGTTTCGATGAGATGGAGAGCTTCGTCCTCGAGCGCCTGGACGGTGTGCATACCCCGGTGGACATCCAGGTCGAACTGGCCAGTGAACTGGGCGAAGCCCTGAGCCTCGACGAGATCTACGACTTCATCGATACCCTGGTCGAAAAGGGCCTGGTGGAATCCGATCGTCCCTGCCTGCCCGTTCTCGAGCCGGCCCTCGGCCGCCAGGTGGTCGAGGCCCTCCAGCAGGGTGGTTTCCGCTTTCGTACCGCGGATCAACCGCCTCCCCCCGGCGTGGCCCCGACCCGCAGAAACATGGCCGAGGCCCGGGAGTTCGACGCGGCCGTCGCGCTGCTCGCCGAGGGGCGCTTCCAGGCGGCCCTGCGGGCCTTCGACGAGATTCTCGCCGCCAACCCGGGTAACCAGCGGGCCGCCGCCATCCGGCAGATTCTGCTCCAGGCCGGCCGGGTCCGGCAGCTGGAAGCCGGCAAACAGCAGGCTTCCGGGCCGAAGAACAGCCCCTTCTACTACCGGATTCCCCTGTTCGATCCCGATGCGCTCTTCACGCGCCTCGAGCCGCTGCTGCGACCGATCTGGACCCGTACGTTCCTCGTGTTCTACGGGGCGCTGGTGGCCCTGGCGGGATGGGTCGCCCTGACCGATTGGGCCGAGCTGAGTGCCAGCTTGCCCCGGCTGAGTCTGACGGGCTGGGCGGGCGGCCTGATCGTCGCCGTGGTCTTCCTCACGGCGATGCACGAGTTCGCCCACGGACTGACCTGCAAGCATTTCGGCGGGAAAGTGCCCGAACTGGGCTTTCTACTGATCTTTTTCTTCATGCCCGCGCTCTACGTGGACGTGTCCGACGCCTGGCTCTTCCGCCATCGACGTCAGCGCGCTCTGGTGGGCCTGGCGGGACCGATGTTCGACCTGGCCGTGGCCTGCTCGGCACTGCTGGCCTGGCGGGTGTTGCCTCCCGGGCACCTGGGCATGGCCTGCATGCTGATCATGGTCAGCTCCGGCGGTAGCGTCCTGCTCAACATGAACCCGCTGATGCGCCTGGACGGCTACTACGTCCTGTCGGATCTTTCCGGCATACCGAACCTGCGCAAGACCGCTCTGGCCGCCGCCGGTCGGTGGCTGGCCTCCCTGCGCGGCAGGCCGAGTCCGGTGACCCTGACCCTCCAGGCGCGGATCTTTCTCGGCGTCTACGGGACGCTCTCCGCGATCTACATCGCCTTCATCCTCTTCGTTTTGCTGCGCACGCTGACCTCGATGAGCATCGCGCTGGCCGGCATCTGGGGTCCGGCGGCGGTGGGGGCGAGCCTGGTCATGCTCCTGCGCCGACCGTTGCGGGCGTTGGGAGTGGCCCTCGTCGGGCGCCTGCGGAAGATGACCCTGGCCAGGGTGGTGAAGATCGGCACCGCCTTGGCGCTGCTGGGGGTGCTGACCGCCGTGCCCTGGCCCCTGCGCGTGCGGGGAACGGGCGAGGTGCGGGCCCGGTTGCAGGTGGCCGTCCGTCCGGAAGTCAGCGGCAATATCGCCGAAATCCTGGTGCGCGAGGGGGAGCGGGTCGAGGCGGGACAGGTCGTCGCTCGCCTCGACCGCAGCGAACTGTTGGCCCAACTCGCCATGACGCGTTCGGACATCGAACGTGCCCGGGCGGACCTCGGCCTGCTCATCGACGGGCCCCAGCGCGAGCAGGTGCGCCAGGTGTGGGAGAAGGTGCGGGCCGCCCAGGCGGAGGTGGCTCACCTGGCCTCCAGGCACGAGCGCCTCGAGCGACTACGGGCCGAGGGCCTGGTCTCCGCCGACCTCTACGAGCAGGTGAGCAAGGAACTGGCGGTCAGCCGGGGCAGCCTGCGGGCGGCGACGGAAGAGGCCCGCATGGTGGAGAAGGGGGCGCGTCCGGAGCGCATCGCCGCCGCCCAGGCCGAGGTCAGCCGCCTGGAGACCAAGGCCGCCAACGTCATGCGGCGCCTGGCCGCCTGCGACCTGCGGGCCCCCATCGACGGCATTGTGGTCACCCCCGGGCTCGAGGCCCGTGCCGGTGAGAGGATCGCCTCCGGCGGTGACCTGCTCGAGATCGCCGATACCGACGACCTGGTGGTCGACGTCTCCGTCCTGGAATCCGAGATCGGTGACGTGGAGCCGGGGCAGACCCTGGAATTGCGTCTGGCCGCCTATCCGGGGCGGACTTTTCTCGGCACCGTGGTCGAAATCGCCCCCGTCGCCTCCGTCGATGACCTGGGCCGCGCCCATTTTCGGGTGCGCTGCACCATCGACAGCGAGCAGGACCTGTTGCGGCCGGGCATGACCGGCGCGGCCAAGATCGATTGCGGCCGGCTGAGCATCGCCCGCCTGGTCCTGCGGCGGGTGTTGCGCCTGATCGAGCCTTCCCTGCTCTGAGCTTCCATGGCCCATGATCGCTCCTGCCGCCGGGCCCGCGCCGGCGCCCGGCGGATCCCGTGAGGTTGTTCTATTTCGACACAGGGCGGTTCGAGATCGTCGTTCGGGGGACGAGGGGGGCAGGGCGCCGGGAAGCAGATTCGTCATCGGCCCGGCGACGAAAGATCATGCAACACTTCGACCCCCGGCGAACGCGGTGATTCTCTCGTTCGAGAGGCCCCGGTTGGCCCGCGCCTTGCTTATGGGAGGGGCGGGAAGGGGCCTTCCCTCGGTGGGAAGGTCCGGGCTACGACAACGGGATCGGAGATCCCATCAAGCGGCCAGACCAGAGCGTTCGGCCGGAGGAGAATTGGGAATGAAGAAGCTCAACGTCCAGGAACTCGAAAGCCGTATCGCCCCGAGTGTTGGTCTGTTTGGTTTCCTGCAGAGCCTCGCGCAGTCCGACGCCGAGTTCGGCGAGGTCTTCAACCAGGTCGTCGATGCCGACGGCAACGTCGATGTGGGCACCACCACGGACCTGGTCAACAACAGTGATGTCGGTGTCACCGTCAATCCGGTGGTCAGCAGCTTCAACATCAGCAACCTGGTGATTCCGGACTCCACCGCCCAGGCGATTCTCTCCATGTTCGGTGGCTGATCCATCGACGAACCTGATCTTCTTCTACAGTGCCGGGAGCGCCCTTCGGGGCGCTCCCTTGTTTATCGGTCCCGGGGAACGATGAGAATCTCCCGGCCTTCGGCGTCGTCGATCGAGCGGGCCGTGTCGCGGAAGGCGCGATACTCCTCGGGTTCGATGCGCAAGGGAGGCAGGACGGCCCGGCGTTCGATGATCAACTTGTCGGCCTCCCTGCGGGCCTCGATGGAGAACCGCCCCAGCGGGCCCTCGTATTCGAAAGGTTCCGGGATGCGCTGGATCCGGTAGTCGCCGGGCACCTGCACCTCCAAGTGGTCGACGCGCTGAGCCTGGGGGGAGAAGAGCATCGGGTAGCGTCGGGCGGGCAGGGTGCCGAATCGTGGAATCAACTTCAGCGGCTGGGTGGTCATGGGCAGGGCCAGGCCTGCCGCCGTGGGTCGCCCGAGGGTGCCGCCGGTGAAATCCATGTCGAGCACCAGCGCGGCCTCGGGGTCGTCCAAACCCTCCATCTTCCACTCTTCGACCACGGCGCCGGGGAAGGCCTGGGCCACCAGGGACTGCCGCACCAGGGGCATCTTTTCCGGCGGCACATCCTGTAGCAGGCGTCGGGTCATCGCTGCGAAGGAACCGCGGAGCAGAAGCCTGAGGTGGCCTTCGACGTGCCCGCTCGCGTCCAGCTTCACCCGGGCCACCTGCTCCTGCATGATCTGGCTGGTGCTGCGCGGAAGCTGGATCAGTCGCGCGGAGGCCTCGCCGGTGAAAGGAATCGCCAGGGCGTCCGAGCCGCTGAGCTGAGCCGGCAGGACGCCGTAGGGGTGGTCGGCATCGGTGTAGTCCAGGTAGACCCACTGGTCTGCGACCCGGATCCGCACGACGGCATAGCCGAAGGTCTGGGGCGAGGGGCAATCCAGGTCGAAACCGTTGGACTCCATCGAACGGGTCAGCACCAGCTCGGGTTGCAGGCCCAGCTCCCGGGCCAGGGCCAGGGCGATGGCGACGCGATCGCCTTCACCGGCGGAGGCGGCCATGCTGGCCGGTGAATGGAGCCGCAGGGCCGAGGAGCCGGGGCGCACCCGATCGAGGATCACCGCGTGCATCGCCCGCGCCAGCGCCTCGGGCTGCCCGCCCGGTGCCCGGGCGCGAATCGCTTCGAGCATCGCGGGAAGCGGATCGTCCAGGCGCAGACGGCCCACCAGCGCTCCCCGGTAGAGCCGGCCGACCGTGGCCCAATCGAGGCCGAGTCCCAACCGCAGATGGGGTGTGAACTCCAGGCGGTTGGGGACGAACGGTTCGATGTACTGCCGGGGCATCTCGCGGGCGGTCCAGGAACGCACCCGCAGGCCGCCGATCACTTCGTCGGTGCGCTCGAGTCCTTCCACGTTGCCGCAGGCCTCGACCGGCAAGTCGGCATCGTGCACCACCACGAAGCGGCTGAGCACGTAGTCTCGATCGTCCCCCTGGAAGAGGAAGACCGTGCGGTTGTCCAGGGTGCCGGGAAGGGCTTCGAGGGGCGGGGTGTAGCGCTTCCAGACGTACTCGATGGAGTCTCCCGGCTCGAGCCCCGGAAGGGACACCGGGCGCCGGGAGCCGGGGGCGACGTCGACGATCCGCCCGTCGGGCTTGTGCAGCCGAATCGCTTCGATGATGCCGCCGGGCAGGACCTGGAGTTCACCCTCGTGTTCGACGCCGGCCCGGGTGTAGACCCCGTGGATACCCTGGTAGAGCTCGGTCTGGCCGCCCCGGCGATCGATCAGGGTGGCGGCGATATCCGCCAGCAGCGCGGAATCGGTGTCCGGCCCGGGGCGCCGGGCTCGCTCGAGTACCGAGGTCGCGTCCACCAGCCACGGCCGGAGCCGATCGGGCACGCCTCGGTAGGGCAGCACGTCGCGCAGGCTCAGGCGCTGGGGTTCGTAGGCCAGCGCCCGCTCAATGGCCTCGGTGGCGCCCTGCTCATCCCCCATCTCGGCCAGGATGCCGGCCCGCTCCATTTCGACCCAACCGGAGTCGGGGAAGAGTTGTGCCGCCCGCTGCAGGCAGTCGAGGGCCTCCTGCCGGCGGCCGGCATCTTCCAGCGTTCGGACCTTGCCCAGCCACGCTCCCGCGGCGGTCTCCCGGAGTGCGATGGCGGTATCCCAGGCCGCCAGGGCCTGTTCGGTGCGGCCCTCCTGGTGCAGCTGCCGCGGCCAGGCCAGGTCGAGGGGGTGGCGGGCGAAACTCTGTTCGAGCAGGGCGTGAAGTCGGGTGGCGTTGCCCCGGGCCCGCCAGAAGTCGATCTCCGCGTCGAGCAGGTCCCCCCTGCCGGGAGCCGCCAGGCGGGCGCGGCGGATCAGCTCCTCGGCCTCCGTGTACCACTGGCGCTCCACGGCCAGCCGGTGGAGCAGCAGCAGGGCGTCGGGATGGTCGGGACTGTGCTCGAGGGCCTGTTCGGCGGTTTGGCGGGCGTGGTCCGCACGCCCCGCGCCGCGATCCATCTGGGCCAGAAGCAGCCGGGCGGTCAGCAGCTCCGGGTCCGCTTCGAGAGCCTGCTCGATCAGGGCCCGGCCGCGGGCCAGGTCCTCGGCGGGCGAGGCCCCCGTCTCGGCCTTGAAGAAGAACTCGCCTCGCGCGAGGGTGAACACGGCGGCCTGGGGCCAGCGACGGCCGGCGATCTCGAGCACGGCACCCACCTTGCGATCCAGGCCCCGGGCTTTGAGCCACCAGACGGCCGCCATGACGTGAGCCGGATCCGGGGGCAGGTCGCCCAGGAAGAGCGCATCGCTGGCTATCGGCATGGGCCTGACACGGGCCTCACCGCGGGGTTCGCCTTCCGGCGGGACCGGTTGCGGCAGGGGACCCGACACCGGCTCCACGGTGACCGACAAGGGACCCATCGACGCGGCTGTGGCGAGTTTGACCATCAGCCGGTGGCGGCCGACCCCCAGCTCGGCGGCGAGGGCCACGGCGTGCGGCGGGCGATGCCGCCACCGATCGACCCGGGTCACGCTGTGCCCATCGATGAAGACCTCGAAGGAGGTGTTGGTGTCGACGCGGATCCTCACGGAGGTCGCCTGCCGGACTTGGAGGTCCGTCACGGCGTAGCTCGCGGCGCCCTCCCTCAAGGGGTAGGGCAGGATCACGCGGCCGTCGGCGAAAGACACGTCGAGACGGCGGGGCGGGAGAGGGCCCGGGCCCCTTTCGTTCGAGGGGGCGAGATCGCCGCTGTCGGGCGGGAAGGACTCGTCGAGGGCCAGCGAGGGGATCCTCCCGTAGGGGCCCAGCAGCGTCCAGTTCTCGATGCGGCCGCCGTCTTCCACCAGCCGGCGAAAGGCCAGGTAGGGCCGCCCCGAGCGGGAGAGGACGTCGGCCAGGCCGAGCAGGGCCAGCGAGCGCACTTCCGGATCGCCGACGGGGATCTCGCCGTCGACGATGCCCTCGAGCAGGTCCTGGACTTCCCGGCCGCCATCGGTGCTGCGGGTGGCCAGCAGGAGTACCCGCGCCAGGGCCGCGGCGGCCAGCGGCGTGTCGGCACCGGAGCGCAGGGCGACGGCCAGGCTCCCCAGCGCCAGGTCGAAATCACCGCGGGCCTCGGCCAGGGTCGCGCGCCCGATGGCGCAGACCAGCCGACCGGGGTCCCGCTCCAGGCAGGCGTCGAGCTCTTTTTCCGCCCGGTCGTGCTCGCCGGCCAGCAGGGCTTCCCAGCCCGGTTCGGCCTGGACCGCGGCCCGGCCGGGGGTCGGGACGAGGGACAGCGCGAGAACGGCGAACAGGAGCGCCGGGACGAGGGGGGACTTGCCTCTCATGGCCATTCCACCACGATCCGCTGGGACAGGGCCTGGTCGATCCGGCGTATGAACTCGCCGAAGGCGGGGATCTGTTCGGTTTCCACCGTGCCCGAGTCGAAGGTCATCGTGATGGTGATGCGCAGCCGCTTCCGGGCCCGGACGTCCACCTTCAGGCTACCCCAGGGAGAGGTGATTTCCACCGGTTCGGGGACTTCGCGCAGGGTGCCCTCGCCTGGATCGATCCAGCTCACCGTGCGCCAGGAGAAGGGGGGCGGCAGCCACAGGGGAACGTCCCGCTCGGAGGGCGGCGCCTCCACCGGGACCGGTGGAGGGTCGAGGGCCAGGGGAATCGACAGGCCGCCGTCTTCTTCACGCCCGAAGTGCTCGACGCGTCCCCGGTAGCGATAGCGCAGGGGGTCGTCATCGAGATCCACCGCCGGGAATTCCGCGTGGTCCAGGACCAGGTCCACGTTGGTCGATCGCAGGCGCGACTCCAGGATGGCCAGGCGCCTTTCGTGAGAACGCAGGAAGTGCCGCTCGATCGCCGCCGACTCGCCGTGGGCCCGCACGCGGACCTCGAACTCCGCCGTACCGTCGCCGCGGGGGAAGATTTCTTCCTCCCGCTCGACGGCCGCGTCCGAGGCGGTGGCTCCGGGTGTGGTCTGCAGGGCGCCGTAGACCGGACCGTCCGGATCGATCACCAGGGCCAGGGCATTCCGGTCGGCCATGGGTAACTCCCGGGGGCCGTGACTGAGCACCGTGCCGTCGAGCCAGAGCGACTCGGAGGGCACGTAGACGATGGCGTGATCGAAGGCCGAGAAGACTGGAATCGTCGTGTCGATCCGGCCCCGCTGGCGGCTGCGCAACAGGGCGACGTGGGCCTGGATGCCGGCCTCGCCCAGCATGGCGACCAGCAGGTTGGCCTTGTCCTTGCAGTCACCGTAGTGCCGGTCGAGCACGGCGGCCACGTCGTAGGGCTTGATCGCGTGGATCCCGAATTCGAGCGCTACGTAGCGCGTGTTTTCGATCACCCAGCGATAGAGCTCGAAGATCTTCCGGCGCGGGCTCTGTACGCCTGCTGTCACTTCCCGGACGATGCGTTGAAGCTCGCTGGTGGTGCGCATCTGGGGCCGCAGCAGCCGGGCGTACAGGCGCCCCAGCTCGTTCCAGTCGGCGACCGAGGAGACGACGGCGTAGGGGACCCGGTGGGTCGCGGGAGGAGCCAGTGGCGCGTCGGGATAGGCCGGCAGAGGGGGGAGTTCGACCTGGATCCGTCGAGTCTCTCCGTTCTCGGAAAGGGTCGCCTGCCCGGGTTCGGGCAGGTTGACGAGTTGATAGCGCAGGGGAAGCGAGGTGGGCGCCTCGAGGATCAGGCGGGAGGAGAGCACCGGGACCATGGTGCCGATGGCGACGAGATCGCCGAAGTACCCGTCGGCGATGGGATTGGCGTGACCGATGTCACTGATCGTGTAACGCACGTCGATCAGGTCGCCCTCTTCGAGCCGGGGAAAGCTCAGTTCCAGCACGCGGCTGTCGTACCACATCCGCAATTCCGGATCGGGAAGCAGGGGGCGCTCCCGCCGGGCGGCGGGGACCACGGATCCGTCTTTCCGCACCAGCTTGGCGTCGAGAATGCGCACCCGCCTGAGGCGTGGAGAGTAGGTGATGCTGAAGTGGCGCGCGAAGCTGCCCGCCTGGGGATCGCGGACCAGGCTGATGGTCTGACTGAAGCGGGTCGCCATGCCGTTGGCCTTGACCTCGAAGGCTTCCGTGTGGCTGAGGGCCACGATGCTGGCCGTCTCCCCGGGAGCGATGTTTTCGCTCAACTCCCGGGCGGTGTCGAGACTCACCGTCCAGCGTTCGAAACCCTCCTCCCGTCGTCCTTCGAGGGCGGCCAGGCGCTGGGCCAGGCCACTGGATGCGCCGGAGAGTTCGATGACCTTGCGCCAGGCGCGGGCCGCCCCCCGGCGGTCGCCGAGGGCCAGGCGGATCTCCCCCTCGAGTTGCAGCAGCGAGGGAGCATCGGGAGCCAGGGAGCGGGCCGCGAGCAGGGTCTCGAGGGCCGCGTCCGCCCGACCGTGGACCAGGTGGTGTTCCGCCAGGCGGTGGCGCCAGGAGACGGCCAGCGGTTCGAGGCGGATGCCCTCCTCGAGAACTTCCCGCGCCTCGTCCGTCCGCCCGGCGGCCTCCAGCAGGCGCACGACTTCGCTGCGGGCCGCTCCATCGAGACCTTCGAGGGCCAGATAGCGGAGGTAGGCATCGATGGCCTGGCCGTGGAGATGCGCACGCGCCCGGAGGGAAGCGAGGCGTTCGAGCAGCGTCGCCTGGCGGGGAGCCTGCCCGCTGAGGCGGGCCAGTGCGGCGGCGGCTCCGCGGGGAAAGCCGCGGACGTAACGGGCCACCTCGAGCCAGCCCGCGAGATAGGGGTCGGCAAGCGGACAGGCCTCGAGGGAACGCTGGGCGTAGTCCACGGCGCGGCGGGTCTGATCGAAGGCCATGTGGTATTGCGCCAGGCGCCGCAGGGCGGCCGGTTCGGTGGGGTCGAGGGCCAGCAAACGCTCGTAGTAGCGCCGTTGTTCGGCGCGGTCCGAGACCACCAGGGCGGCGGCCCACAGGGCCTGGGGATCGAGGGGGCGACGGAAGGCGTTTTCGATGGCCATCGCTTCGGCCCGGGCATGATCCCGGTCGGGAATCTCCCGGCGGGCCAGATCGAGGGCCAGGTCGGCGGAAAAGCGGGGAGCCGTGCGCGCCCGTTCTTCCAGCTCGGCGGTCAGGGTGACCAGTTCTGTTTTTTTGCGCCGCCGCCGTCGCTTGTTTTCGGCTGCTGCCGGCGCGGGGGCGGTGATGGCGGGAAGATCGTCGGGAACGCCGAAGTCGACGCCGGCTTCGAGGGGGCGTCCGTCGGCTTCGGTCAGGCGCGCGATCAGCCGCCAGGGGCCTTCGATCTGCTCGACGAAAAGGCCGACCTGGTGCCAGCCCGGACTGAGGTCGAGCAGCACCGCCTGCTGATCGAAGGCCAGGGCGTGGGCGCCCCGGTCGATGAGGATCTGCCGGCCGTCGAGCCAGACGGAGGCCCGATCGTCGGAACCGAGGCGCAGCGCGATCTTGCGATGCCGCTTGGCGTGGACGTAGAAGGCCACGGCGGCGATGCGGTGCTGGTTGGGGTGCAGCAGGGGGTGCAGGCGCAGCACTCCCAGGGGGCCGACCGGGATGCGCCGCCCGGTCAACTGACGCGGATCCCTGCGAGCGCCCCAGAAATCGTCCACCGCGGCGCCTTCGTCGAAGGTGCCCGCCAGCAGGTACTCCTGGACGATACCGAGGCGGGCCAGCCGTCGGCGCGCGGCGTCGACGGCGCCCCGCTGGAGATCGCGGCTCACCAGCCGGAAGTCGATTTCGGCGGCGACCAGGGGGTGGGTGCCGTCCTGCCGGCGCAACTCGTCGAGGGCGACGGTCAGCTCGCCCGGATCCGCGATGGTGGCGGCCATCTCACCGAGCAAACGCAAGGGAAAGAGCGCGAGAGCCGAGTCCCGGTGGGCGCGCAGGGCTTCGAGACGGGTCTGCCACCAGGTTTCGATGCAGGCTTCCGGTTGGGCTTCCGCCCTTGCCGGGGGCAGCGCGAAAGAGAGTGCAAGGGCGGCGGACAGGGTGAGCCAGCGACGGAAATCGGCGGGAACCATGGCCCTATCCTCTCATCCCCCGGGACTCAGCGCCCGGCGTAGAAGCGCTCGAGCCCCTCGACGATGGCCCGGGCCATGCGCTCACGGCCTGCGGGGTCGGCCATCAGCCTGGCGTCGGCCTTGTTGTTGATGTTCACCGTTTCCAGCAGCACCTTGGCGGGAACGCGGTTGGCGCGCAGGACGGCCGGAGCGTAGCGCCGCGTACGGCGCCGGACGCGCTTGGTGATGTGATCGCGGATCGGCTGGTGAGAATGGACCGGGAGTTTCTCCTTGCGATAGCCCGCGAGAATCGCCTCCGCGAGACGTCGCGACACCGCCTCGTCGTGCAGCCGCTGTTTGCGCCCGAAGGAGATCGTCTTGGCCGCCTTGACCTCCTTGTACCGCCTGTAGGAACCCCCGTGGACGCGGTAGCGTCCTTTGCGGTAGCGCTCGCCGGGAACGTAGACCATCGCGCCGCGAATCGCGTGGTGCAGGGAATCGGCGTGCAGGCTGATGAAAACCACGTTCTCCGCCGGGACCTTCTTGCGCCGCAGGTCGCTGAAGATCCTGTTCGCCAGGTACCAGCGGAGATTGACCCCCATTTTCGTGCTGGCGCCGCCCCGTACCCGGTGGGGAGGGGAGGTCTGCACGACTTCCCGGCGGTTTTTCGGCAGAGTCTTGCGGTCGAAGATGCGGCACCCGTACTGGGTGTCATGGACGAGTATGTGGACTTCGGCCGCGGTTCTCTTCTCGAGTTCCCGCTTGACCCGGCAGGCCACGTCGTAGACGTAGTCGCTCTCCCAGATGTTGTTGCGGATGGCCCCCAGGTCCTTGCCTCCGTGTCCGGGATCGAGCAGGACCTGCACCCCGGCCAGGCTTCGGCTGCGCCGCGGCATGACCACTTGGGCCATCTCGCTGCGCAGGATCCGCGCGGCGACACGCTGGGGGTGATTGGAGGGCAGAGCTTCGAGGCCCAGCATTTCGAGGGGAATCTTCACCGGGAAATTCACGGGAATCTTCTTGACATCCCGGATGCCGCTCCTGCGGGCGATGCGTTCGGCGGCCTCCACCACGTCCGCGGGCTCGGTCAGGCTGGTGAAGCGCAGCACCACCGCCGAATACAGCGCCTCACGGCGCCGGAGCCGGTACTCGGCGTAGGGGCCCTGGTCGTCTTCCCGGTAGACCAGCCGGCCATCGCTCGAGCGCTCCACGTGGCGGAACAGCGGGGAGAGCAACCCGGCGGGCACGAGGATCGCCCGATGCCGGGGGAGGTCCGGTCCGCTCAGGGAGTTGGCCGCGGCGATCTCGCGCCATTTCCCGCCGTCGCCGGTGAACCATTCGGCGACCTGCCAAAGGCCCTCGCCGTAACTCTCCACGCTGGCCGCGGCCGGATGGTGCAGCCAGCCCTCCGGCGTGGATCGATCCTCGGGGAACAGGGCGAGCAGGGCCAGGTAGCGGTACTCCTCCCGCAGCATGTTCCAGGGAACGGTGACGGGGCGGCCGACGATCACGGGGCGGTCGTCGTTGGCCGCGGCCAGGCGCTGCCAGGGCTGTTCCTTGCCGCACAGGCGGCGGGTCAGGGAGATGTAGCCGTCGCCTTTCTCCGGCAGGACGATCAGGTGGATCGAGCGCCCTTCGACGAGTTGGGCCTCGACGCCCTCTTCCTTGATCACCTCCACCGCGTCGGCCCAGGCCGGCGCGGGCGGCTCGAGGGCGTGCAGCGCCGGCACCAGCGTCCCCAGGGCGGCGGCCAGGGCCCAGGCCAGGCGGCGCGGCCTCAGGCGGCTCAACACGCTCCGGCTCCGAAACCGTGATGCTCGAGCAGGCGGGCTCCGGCCAGCAGCAGGTCTTCCCGGAAGCGGCCGCCTACGAGTTGAACGGCCACGGGCAATTCAGCCGGCTGCCGCGGGGCCGGCAGGGAGATGGCCGGATGGCCGCCAAGGCTGGCCGGCAGGGTGAAGCGATCCTGGCGGTACATCTCCAGCGGGTCGTCGAGTTTCTCTCCGAAACGGAAGGCCGGTGCCGGAGCGGTGGGGCCGAGCAGCAGGTCGACCCGCTCCAGCAGGGCGTCGAGGCTGCGGGTCAACTCCCGCCGCAGGTCCTGGGCGCGGGCGTAGAGGTGTCGACGGTAGCCACCGGAGAGTACGCAGGCGCCGAGCATGATCCGGCGCTTGACCTCCCGGCCGAAAAAGGCGCCCCGGCTGGCCGCCAGGACCCGGTCCCAGCCGCCGCGGATTTCCGCCTGCCGCCCGTAGCGCAGTCCGTCGAAGCGTGCCAGGTTGGACGAGGCCTCCGCGTTGGCGATCAGCGTGTAGATCGCCAGGGTCTCCCGGGCCAGCGGAAGATCGACTTCCTCGACCCGGGCACCGTCCCGCTCGAAGGCCTCGCCGGCCAGGTCGAGAGCCTGCGCCACGCGAGGGTGGAGGTCCTCGCCGGCTTCGAGTCGTATCCGGCCGACACGCAGGCCCCGTTCGGGCAACGCGCCGAGGGTCTTCATCGGGGGCTGTGGCCGGGGCTGGCTGCCGTCACGGGGATCGGGTCCTCCCATGACCTCGAGCAGCAGTGCCGCATCGGCGACCGTGCGGCAGAGGGGACCGATCTGGTCGAGCGAGGAGGCGAAGGCCACCAGGCCCCAGCGCGAGATGCGCCCCCAGGTGGGCTTGAGGCCGATGACGCCGCACAACGCCGCCGGCTGCCGCACCGACCCCCCCGTGTCGGTGCCCAGGGCGACCGGGGCCAGGCCCGCGGCCACCGCGGCGGCGGAGCCGGAACTCGATCCCCCCGGTACTCTTCCGGGATCCTGCGGATGGAGCACGGGGCCGTGACACGAGGTTTCCCCGGACGACCCCATGCCGAATTCGTCGCAGTTGGTCTTGCCCACCATCACGGCTCCCGCCGCCTCGAGTCGTTCGACGGCGGTGGCGTCGTAGGGCGCGACATAGCCCTCCAGGAGAGCCGAACCGCAGCAGGTGGGGCCCGTCCGGGTGCAGATGTTCTCCTTGACCAGCAGGGGGACTCCGGCGAGAGGACCGGGATCCTCCCCGGCAGCCAGGTGCCGGTCGACACGCCGGGCCTGCTCGAGGGCATGGTCTTCGAGGCGATGCACTACGGCGTTGAGAGCCTCGCCCCGGATCCGTTCGAGGCAGCCGGAGACCACCTCGAGGGCCGAGGTCTCCCCGCTGCGTACCCGGGTCGCCAGGGTTCCGGCGTCCATCGGGGCGGTGGTCAACGCGCCCCCCGCTGGATGACCGGCGGGACGAGGAAGAAGCCGTCTTCCGAGCCGGGCGCGGCGGCCAGGGCCCGTCCGGGCGGGAGCCCGGGCCGCGGCTCGTCGTCGCGGAAGGGAGGAGGGTCCGCAGCCGGGCGCTCGCCGCCGACGGGCCGATCCGGCAGGCCTTCGCCCAGTTCCAGCATCCGCGCCAGTTCGACAGCCAGGGAATCCACCTCGGCAGGCTCCAGGCGGAGACCCGCCAACGCTGCCAAGTGGAGAACCTGTTCTCGGGGGATGGACGGCATACCCATCGGGCGGAGATGGTAACCGCCCACGCCGCGCTTTGCACCGTCCCGTGTCCGGGCGGACGCGGTCGGGCCTGGTGGTTATACTCGGCCGACCCGGAATCGCCGGCCGGCGGAATCTCTCCGCTCCGCCGGGAGGAGTGCCAAGGTGAAGAAGAGTCCCTTCTGGTTGCGCAGTCTGCTCTGGGTGCTGGCGGTTTTTCTGATGCTGGCAGCCGTGGTCTACCAGCGGACCACCGGGCCGACCTACCCGGCCCGGGGGGAGTTCGAACTGGCGGGCGAGGTCTACGCCTACAAGCTGATTCGCAGCGACTGGTCGATCAAGACGAACCCGGCGGCCCGGGTGGAAATCCCCGATCCCGGAGCGCAGCGGTTGACCCGGGCGGAGCTGGTCTATCGCCGCCTGCGCACCGACGATCCCTTCACCCATCTCGAGATGACCCCTCAGAGCGTCGACGGCAAGAACCTGCTGGTCGGGGAGTTGCCGGCGCAACCGGCCGCTGGAAAGCTGGAGTATCACCTGGAACTGGCCACGGTCGAGGGTGAAGCCGTGCGGGTTCCGGCCCAGGGCGAGGTGATCATTCGCTTCAAGGACCACGTCCCCGGCTGGGTCCTCTGGCCCCACGTGGTGATGATGTTCTTTTCGGTGCTGATCGGTATGCGGGCGGGGCTCGGCGCCCTCTTCGCTCCCTGGCGGATGAGGCTGTGGGCCTGGATCGCGCTGGTCGGCATGACCATCGGCGGCATGTGTCTCGGACCGCTGGTGCAGAAATACGCCTTCGGCGCCTACTGGACCGGCTTTCCCTTCGGCGGCGACTGGACGGACAACAAGATGCTGGTGATGTGGCTTTCCTGGGTCGTCGCCTGTGCCGCGATCGGCTTTCGGCCGAAAAAGCGGGAGTTCGTCAGTCGCGGGCTCGTGGTGGCGGCGGGGATCGCGATGACGGTGGCCTTCCTGATTCCTCACTCGATGGGAGGCAGCGAACTCGACTACAGCAAGGTGGACCAGGGGGTGGATCCGGCTCACGCCATCGAAACCGGGCGCCCATGAATGCCGCCTGGCTGCACCTGGTCTGCGCCCACCTGGTGGTGGTGCTGGTACCGGTGGCGGCCCTGCTCGCGCTGATCGCCCGGCTCGCCCCATCCCGGTTGATGGAACACACCGCCGGGGCCTTGCTGGTGCTCGCCGCCGTGGTTTCGGCGGTGGCTTATTTCTCCGGACCGTCTGCGCTGGAAATCATCGACCCGCAGGGCGATCTCGTCGCCCGGCAGGCGGAATCCCACGCGGTGGCCGGACGCATCGCCTTTTCCGTGGTGGTCCTGACCGGGGCCCTGGCCCTGGTCGCCCTGTTGCAGGCATGGCAGGGAGAGGCACCCGGGCCGCTGTTGCTTTGGGCCGTGGTTCTCGCCGCCGGGGCGGCCGGCGCGACCCTGCTCTGGACCGCTCATCTCGGTGGCGTGATACGTCATCCCGAAATCCGGCCCCTGGTCGCTTTCCCTCCGGAGACCCCCTGATGAACGTTTCCGCCTCCACCTGGAGATTTCCGCGGGCCTTTTGGACGGCCAACCTGGTCGAACTCTGCGAACGGGCGGCCTATTACGGCAGCTTCATCGTTCTGACGGTCTACCTCAGCCGCGTCGTCGGCATGCGCGACAGCGTGGCCAACATCGTCGGCGCTCTCTTTGGGGCCCTGATCTATCTCTTTCCCTTCTTCACCGGGGCGGTGGCCGACCGGATGGGCTTCCGGCGGGCGCTGATCCTGGCCTTCGGCCTCTTGACCTGCGGCTATGGCCTGTTGGGCGCGTTCGACACCGCTCCACCGGTGCTCTCGGGCCTGTTCCTGATCGTTCTCGGCGGCTCTTTCGTCAAGCCGATCATCACGGGGACGGTGGCCAAGTCCTCCGATGCCGCCAACCGGGCCCGGGCCTACAGCCTGTTCTACATGACGGTCAACATCGGCGCCTTTCTCGGCAAGACCGTCGTCAAGGGAGTGCGCCAGGACCTGGGCGTGGCCAATGTTCCCTGGTTTTCTTCGGGGGCGGCGCTGGTCGGTCTGCTTTTCGTGATCCTGCTCTATCACCCCGACCGGGATGCCGTGCGGGTCCAGGCGCCGCCGGTCGCGGAGACCCTGCGCGGGATGTGGCGGGCGATGAAGCGACTGCGTTTTCTGGCCCTGATCCTGATCACGGCGGGCTTCTGGGCCATCCAGGGCCAGCTCTATGCGGCGATGCCGAAGTACGTTCTGCGCCTGGTCGGCGAGGGGGCGGCCCCGGAGTGGTACGCCAACATCAATCCCTTCGTGGTGGTCCTTTTCGTGGTCCCCGTCACCCACCTGATCCGGCGCTGGCGGCCGGAAGCGGCGATTGCGGTGGCGATGATGATGATTCCTTTCTCGGCTCTGGCGATGAGCCTTTCGCCCCTGCTCGGGGGCGACGTGACGATCTTCGGTGTGGTCATGCACCCGATCACCGCCATGATGATCATCGGGATTTCGATCCAGGGTCTGGCGGAGTGCTTTCTCAGTCCCAAGTACCTCGAGTACGCCTCGCGCCAGGCACCGGCGGGAGAAGAGGGTCTCTACCTGGGCTTCGCCCACATGAATACCTTTTTCGCCTGGCTCTTCGGTTTCGTGCTCTCGGGTTTCCTGCTCGAACGCTACTGCCCGGATCCGCGCCTGCTCGACGAGCTTTCCCGCAAGCAGTGGGAAGCCGCCATCGCCGGACAAGGTGCGATGCCGGCGGCCTATGCCCAGGCTCACTACCTCTGGTACGCGTGGGCCATCGTCGGTGGCCTGTCGTTCCTCGCCTTGCTGATCTACGTGGCCGTGACGAGACGGATCGACACGCGCACCGGGTCTTGAAACGGGGAGGGCGCTCCCCGGGAGGGAGCGCCCTCGGAAGCTTCCGCCTGCGGACAATCAGTTTTCAGGGACGAACTTGTATCCGTAGTGGATCACGCCGGACGCGCCATCCTCGGCCACCTTGCGGAACTCCCGGCGCACCCGGGCGCCGACCTGGAGGTCTTCGGGCTTGCAGTCGGCGACCTGGGCGGTGATGCGCACGCCATCGTCGAGTCTGATCACCGCCACGGCGTAGGGGGCCTCGTCGGTGAAGCCGCTGGGGGCGATGTGGATCACGGTATAGGTTTCGATTTCACCGCTGCCCGCCAGGACCTGGGTTTCGAACTCCCGCCCACGGCACTTGTCGCAGATCACCCGGGGCGGAAAGAAGACCTTGCCGCAGCCGCTGCACTTGGCGGCCTCGTAACGATAGCGCTGGGGTTTCTCCCTCCAGCTTCTGGCACTTCCGATCATCGCATCGCCTCCTAACCGACCCGCTCGAAGATATGGATCACGGAACTGGCACCCGTACCGCCCATGTTCTGCGTCAGGGCCCAGCGGGGAGATTTGAGTTGGCGCTCACCGGCGCCGCCACGGAACTGTTCGGCCACCTCGCAGACCTGGGCGATGCCGGTGGCTCCCACCGGGTGGCCCTTGGATTTCAGGCCCCCCGAGGGGTTGACCGGACGCCGTCCGTCGAGGGCGGTCAAGCCGCTGACCGCCGCCTGGCCGCCCTGGCCCTTTTCCACCAGCCCGAGGGCCTCGATCACCATCACCTCGGCGATGGTGAAGCAGTCGTGGACCTCGCAGAAGGAGAGATCCTCGGGCCCGATGCCGGCGGCCTTGTAGGCCTGGCGGGCCGCCCGCGCCGTGGACTCGAGCGCCGAGATCTCTGCGCGGTCCGCCAGGGCCATGGTATCGGTGGCGTGGGCCGAGGCGGCGATGCGCACCAGCGGACCGTCCGAGAGCTTGCGCGCCATCTCGAGCGGTACCAGGACCACCGCCGCCGCTCCGTCGGTGATCGGCGAGCAGTCCAGCAGGCGCAGGGGATCGGCCACCATCGGGGAGGCCAGCACCTGCTCGGGGGTGACTTTCATCGGGAACTGGGCGTTGGGGTTCCTGGCGCCGTTGGCGTGATTCTTCGATGCCACGTGGGCCAGTTGCTCGATAGTCGTTCCGTAACGCTGCATGTGGGCCCGGGCCATCATCGCGTAGAGGCCGGGGAAGGTCAGGCCGTGGAAGCACTCGTATTCTTGATCCGCGGCGGTGGAAAGGGCGTAGGTGGCGGCGGCGCCGTCCACGTCGGTCATCTTCTCCACGCCACTGGCCAGGACGATCTCGTGTTCGCCGGAGGCCACGGCCAGATAGGCCTGGCGCAAGGCCAGTCCTCCCGAAGCGCAGGCCGACTCGACCCGGGTTCCGGGGATCGGTCCCATGCCGAGCTGGTCGGCCAGCATGGCGCCCAGGTGTTCCTGGCCCACGAACAGGCCGCCGCTCATGCAGCCGACGTACATCGCGTCGACATGATCCACGCCGGCGTCGTCGATGGCATCGAGGGCTGCGGTGGTCCAGATGTCACGATGGGAAAGCTCCCACAGCTCGCCCCACTTGTTCATTCCCACGCCGATGACTGCTACGTCTCGCATGGTCAACCTCCCCGCTCAGGCTTCGAGCTTGCGGATCTTGCCGCGGAACTTGGCGTAGGTGCCGTAATCGATGTAGATCGGGTTGTTTTCGAGTTGCTCCCGGGTCTGGGGCGCGGCCTTCTGGACCGCGGTGATGGCCTCGGTGACGCGGAAGATGAACCCGTCGCTGCCGGAGCCCGATCCATAGCTGCACATCAGGATCCGGTCGCCGGGTCGGGCCACGTCGAGCACCGCGGACAGGCCCATCGGCGAGGAGCCGGAATAGGTGTTCCCGAGAGTCGGCGCCAGCCAGCCCTGCTCGATCTTCTCCCTGGGGAAGCCCAGGATCTTCGCCGCCCGCATGGGGAACTTGCCGTTGGGCTGGTGGAAGACGGCGTACTGGAAATCCTCGGGGGTGGTGCCGGATTTTTCCATCAGGTTGCGGGCGCAGGAGAGCAGGTGCTGGAAGTAGGCCGGCTCGCCCGTGAAGCGGCCTGCATGGCGGGGATAGTGCTGGTACTCGCGCCTCCAGAAATCCGGCGTGTCCGTCGTGTAGGAGTAGGTGTGTTCGCAGACGGCGAGGATCTTCTCCCGTCCCATGATGAACGCCGCTGCACCCGCGGCCGCCGAGTACTCGAGGGCGTCACCGGGGGCACCCTGGGAGGTGTCGGCCCCGATGCCCAGGGCGTAGTCCATCTCGCCGGCCTTGACCAGCGAGAGGGCGACGAACATGCCCTCGCTGCCCGCCTTGCAGGCGAACTCGAAGTCCGCGCAGTGCAGGTCCGGCGAGGCTCCGATGGCGTCCGCGACGATCGTGCCGCTGGGCTTGACGGCGTAGGGGTGAGACTCGGAGCCGATGTAGATCGCTCCGATCTGTCGCGGATCGATACCCGCCCGGGTCAGGGCGTGGCGCGCCGCTTCGACCGACATGGTGATGACATCCTGGTCCGGCGAGGGAACCGATTTCTCCCGCAGCATCAGACCCTTCTTGTAGGTGGGTGCGTCCGCGCCCCAGACCTTGGCGATTTCTTCCACCTTGATCCGGTGTCGGGGCACGTAGGCGCCGTATCCGACGATTCCGACTTCCATGGCCTGCCTCCAAGCAACAGGTAAGGGGCCGACGGGTGGGTCGGCCGGTCAACAGCTTCGGACTTCCCCGTCGTCGCCGGCCTCTTCGAGCAGCTTCCGGGCGGCGAAGACCACATCCGGGTGCACGCCGAAGAGCACCGCCAGATTCTCGGGAGGACCACGACGAACGAAGTCGGGACCTGCGGGAAACGCCTCGAGTTCGGCGAGCAGGGTGCGCGGGTCCAGGCTGCGCGGCGCCGGCCGGGTCCGGCGTCCACCCGGATCCCGGGCCGCGATCTCCCGGTGCTTGCGACGGATGTCGAGCAGGGCCCAGGTCAGGCGGGCGCGCCCCTCGACGCTCTCCAGCCAACTCCGGGCTTCCTCGATCACCGCTGGGGGCACCCCGAGCATCACCGCCGCGCTCTCGAGGGGGGCGCGGCGCAAAAACTCCCATCCATCCGGCCTGAGCGCCAGGTGGTCGAGCAGAACCTCCATTTCCGCGGAAAGCGGCGCAGCGTCCATCGACACGTGGAAAGTCCCTCGGGCGAAAAACTAACCGGCATGTTAGCTGTGTTCGGCCCGAGTCGTCAACCTTGCCCGGCCGGCCCGGAAATCACGCTTCGCGCCGGACCTCAGAAGTAGGGGGTGATGCGCAGGACGAGTTGAGGGGCGTCTTCCCGGCGGGGGAGGGGGAGGTCCACGCTGGCTCCGGGGGGCAGGAGTTCGGTGACGCTCAGCGCCATCCGCTCGGAGGAGGAATAGACGGAGCGGCCCCTGTGGCTGACGGAAATCCGCAGGCTCAGGTTGTCGCCGGCCAGTTCGAGGGGCAGGATCGAGATCGCCAGGGTGCCTCCGTCTCCGTCCTCGGCCGGTCCGGGGCGATGGCGATAGACGTACTCCACCGGTGAACCGACGATGCTCGACAGCCGGTGACGCTCGAGCAGGACCAGTCGCCGGTCCGTCTTGTGGTAGACCCCCACCAGGAAGTCCACGGGAATGCGAAGGGGATCCTGAATCTCGAGTCGAGGGATTTCCTCCCAGTTCACGACCGCGGCCAACACCAGCCGCTCACCGGTGTTGGCGTCGCTCCACAGATCGGCCAGCCAGACACGTCCCTGGGCGAGTTCGCCGCCCCGGCGGGTTTCCACGGCCCGGGTTCCCGGAGGCTGCACGGTGGATTCGAGTTCGATCTGGCAGAGGTCGCCTTCTTCGCCGGGCTGCACCCGCAGGACCAGGCCGACGGCCAGGGCGCGGTCCCCCTCGCCGATCTCCCGGGCGAAGACCAGTCGCTCGCCGGGTGTTCCGCGCAGGGTGGCCCGCAATTCTTCCCCGGTGCTGCCCGGCCGGTTGAGCACCAGCCGCAGATCGACGCTCACACGCGTCTCGTGGCGCAGCACGAGAGGCGCGGTGGCCCCCGCGGGAAGCGCGACGAGCAGACCGACTCCGAGGGCGAGCAGGCGGCGCGGGTGACGGTGGGCCGAGCGGGCGGTCATCGACTCAAGGCCTCCGCGACGGCGGGCAGGCGCCGACGCAGCCGCCGGGCGGCCAGAACCGCTCCGGCGAGGCCGAGTCCGGCGCCGATCGCCAGGCTGGCGGAGGTCGCCGCCAGGGGAGAGGCGGCGTCGCTCCGGGCGAAGGTGGAGACCAGCGGAGCCAGGGGCATGCCCTGGGCGAGGGGCATCAGCAGGCGCGCCGGGCCCGCCGCCCAGGTCGGGTCTCCCTCGTCCTCCATGGGGGCCGGCCGCGGCCAGGTCACGGAAAGCCAGGCGCCGACGCCGAGGCCGGCGAGCAGCGCCCCGCCGCCGCCGGCGAGGCCCGCGAGAGCTGCTGCCGGGTCGTCGAACAGCCACAGGCTCACGCCCAGCAGCAGGCCCAGGCCCGCCAGGACCGGTCCGCCCAGGGCGCCCACGGCAGGCAGCAGGCTCCCGCGGACGGGGTGGGCCGCGAGAAGGATCAGGCTGCCTGCGCGGCCCCCGATTCCCAGGGCGTTGCTCATCGGTGCCGCCGTGCCCGTGACCAGGGTCCATGCGGCCAGCACCGTGGCGATGGCGGCCACGGGCAGGCCGTCGAAGCCTCGTTGGTCGACGAAAACGCCGAGGCCGAGGACCAGGGCCCCGGTGATCAGGGCCTGGACAAGAATGGCGCGGCTGCGGGTGGGGCCCCAGACCCGGCGCACTTCCGCGGGCAGCCACGAGCGGGAGCCGCCCCGTCGGCGGGAGGGGACCAGGCGCGCTTCGAGCCAGGGCAGAGAGCGGGTCGAGGCCAGCACGCCCACGGCCAGCAGGTGGGGAGCCAGCCCGAAGGCCAGCGCCCGGCCGTCACCGGCCCAGGCCAGGATCTGCGAGTGGTAGATCCAGTAGCCCACCGACCACACGGGCGGGGGCGTGGCGGCGGCGCCGGCGACCGAATCGCCCGCGCCGGCGAGCCAGACCAGGGGGACGACCAAGGTGGCGGCCCGCAGCCATGGCCGAAAGGGTTCCGGTTGGGAGTGGGCCATGGTCAGCAGGCGGCGGAAGAACACCGCCACCGAAGCGGTGAGCAGGGCCAGGCCCACGGCTGCCGGCAAGCCCAGCAGAGCACTGGCCGGACGGAAGCGCACGGACGCCGCGAACAGCGCCAGGCTCGCGGGCCAGATGACGAAGGCGGTGGGCTGGAGAAAGAGGACCGAGAGCAGGTCGAGAACGAGCAGATCGAACTCGCGGACCGGTTGGCAGAGCAGGGGGCGCCGGTCGAGTCCCGTACGGTGGGTGTCGGAGAGCACCATGGTCAGCAGCGTGAGGGTCAAGGTCGCATCGGCCATCGCCCCGGCCACCACTGCCGCGAGGGTCTCCCGTTCCGCCGAGGCGAGCGTCGAGATCAGCATCGTGCCGACCCCGCCGAAGACGATGGCGGCCAGGGCCAGCATCGAGCCGGAGAGCAGGGCCATGGCCCCTGCGGCCACGATGCCGGCCACCCCCAACCGCCGCCGGGCCGCCTCCCGCAGCCGGCCCAGGGTGACGGCGAGGTGCAGCTCGAACAGCGCCCAGGCGGCCGGCCGGTTCATGGCAGGTACCACTCCATGTCCGGTACCTCGGGCGGAACGCCGAGAGTTTCGACAATCGCCCGTTCGAGGGTGTCGTGGCTTCCTTTCACATCGGCCAGGGCCCCGTCGATTCGCACGCGTCCCTCGTCGATCACCGCCACGTGGGTGGCCAGGGATTCCACCAGCGGCAGCACGTGGGAAGTCAGGAAGATCGTCACGCCCCGCCGGCGCAGGTCTTCGAGCATGTTGCGGATGCCCCGTGCGGCGACCGGATCGATGCCTTCGAAAGGTTCATCGAGAAAGAGCAGCGAAGGGCCGTGGATCAGGGCGGCGGCCAGGGCCGCCTTCTTGCGGGTGCCCTGGGAGAGGGCGCGCACCGGTTGATCCAGGTGTTCGCCGAGGGCGAGCGCGCCGGCGACCTCTTCCAGGCGGCGTTCGGCCTCGTTCCGGGCCAGGCCCCGCAGGGCGCCGAGTCGGACGATGTTCTCGCGGGGGGAGAGCACGTCGTAGAGCACGGGGAAGTCCGGGACCACCCCGATGCGCTGGCGGAAGGCGGTTCCCGCCCGGCGGGGGTTTTCGCCCAGCACCCGAACCGAGCCCCCGTCCGCGGCCAGCAGGCCGGTGAGAATCCTGACGGTGGTGGATTTGCCGGCGCCGTTGGAGCCGACCAGGGCGAAGAAGGCTCCCCGTGGAACCTCCAGGTTCACGTGGTCGAGGGCGGTGATCGCACCGAAACGGCGAACCAGGTCCCGGATCTGTAGGGCCGGGGTCTCGGGGGGCGGCATCGAGTGGGCGCTCATCCCGGCAAAGTATAGATCCGGGAGGTGATGGAAATCCGCCCGTTTTTCGCTAAACTGCGCGGGGGCAACGGGGTTACAGTATGGAGGCCACTGATGGAGGCCGCAGAATATGAAGGCGCTGTGACGCATCGCCGGCCCGTCGGCCCTTCCCGTTCCGGCCGACGCTTCCTCCGGGTGGCTCTGATCGTTCTCCTGCTGGGGGCCGCGCCGGTGCTCGCCGTCGGCGGGGCGCCCCGCGGACGCGTCCTGCGGGGCGTGGCCGTCGATCCCGCCGGCCACCGCCTTGCCGGGGTGGAGATCGTCCTGACCAGCGAACGGGCGGGAACCCGGACGGATTCCGGGCCGTTGACGGTGCGCAGCGATGCGAAGGGCCGTTTCGCCCTCGCGGGCCTGACCCCGGGCTCCTATCGCATCGTTGCGGTCAAGGGGGGGTACTCGGTCCTGGTGGGCAAGGTCGATACCCTCGTGCGGGACTTCCTCGAGATCATCCTCCAGCCCTCCGGGCCGCCGGCTCCTCCCGGCTCCCGCCCCCGCGGGTCGGCCTGGGCGCTGCGGCTGCCTCAGCGCGATCGTCTCGAGACCCGTGGCGCGGCGGCGGCTTCGGCCGCCGGCGACGGGACCGCCGGGGCTGAGCCGGCTCGTTCCCCCCTGCTCTTCGAATGGCAGCGGGCGTGGACCGACGACGGCTCCGGGAGCGCCCAGGGCATGGTCGCCGCCCTCTCCGGGGAGGTGCCCATCGAGGATTTCGGGCGTTTCGCCGTCAGCTTCCGCCGTCGGGCGGTGGGGGAGGCCGGTGGCCTGCGGGACACCGGCGACGTGGTCGTCGCCTCGTGGCGGCCGGAGCCGGGCGTGGGAACGGGGATTCCCACCATCGAAGTCACGACCCTGGGGCGGAAGCGACGGAGCCTGCCCGATGGAGCCGCCTCCGGCGGCGGCTTCGGTCAGCGGCAATTGGGGCTTCGCGCAGACTGGTCCGTGTTGCGGCCGGGTCGCCTGGTCGAGGCCAGCGTGGAGGCCGGGCTGGCCCGCGGCTCGGAGGATTACGGTGGGGGCCCGGGCGAAGACGAGGCTCTCGAGTCTGAATTCTCGGCGCGGCGCCTGGCCGCTCGTGTCAGTGTCCGCAGCGGCTGGGCCCGGGATCACGAGTTGGAAGGACAACTCGAAGTGGTGCGTGCGGCGGGGGGGGTGGCGGACGATCCCCTCGGTCGACCGGCGGCGGTCGTTCCCTTCGCCGACCGTTCCGGCGGGGGGAGCCTCGAGACCCTGCACGGCGATACCCTCGATCTGCGCCTGGCCGATGCCTGGACTCCCGCGAGCCGTTGGGAGCTGGCTTCCCGCTGGCGCGTGATGCAGGTCGGCGGGAGCCGTTCCGCTCTCCGCATGGCGGCTTCGGTGGGAGCCACCTACCGTCCGGCGCCCGGCTGGGAACTCGCCGGGGAGGTGGGTGTCGCCCGGGGTGAGCGGCAGCCTGAGGGGCAGAGCTGGCGGCTGGCTCTCTCGCACCACCGGGGCCCGTGGACCCTGAGCCTGGAGGGCTCGGAGACCCGGGGCCTGCCGGCGTGGGAAGAGACACCGTCGGCCGGTCCCCCGACCCCGTTGCTGTTGACCGAGCGGTCGGCTCACCTGAGGCGGACCCGGGCCCGGGCCGACTGGGTCGGCCCGCGGGGGTGGCCGTCGGTGGCCTTCCAGGCCGAGCGCATCGACGCCAGCGGTCGCCTGGCCGCCGGCTGGTCGGGCGCCTTTCCCCTGGCCGCCGTGGTGGATGACGCCGATGCCTGCGGCGAGAGCCTGCAGGTCCTCGTCGATTCTCCCGCCACGGGAACTTTCGTCTCCATCGGCTGGGCGCGGGTGGAGGACGGCGCGTCCGGCGTCCTGCTCGAGGGTGCCGCCGCCTGGCAACGGCGGGCTTTTCGCCTCAGGCAGCGCTTGCCCGCGGGAGACCGGACCTGGGCCTGGCACTTGATGGTGAACGTGGAGGAGGGGGCTTTCATCGACCCGCCCGCCGATTCCGACCTCCCCAAGGGCCGCCTGGCCCTGGTGGACCAGCGGCGTATCTCCGGCGGCGTGGCGGTCGCTTTCTAGCCCGGGCCGGTGATGAGCGTTCGAGGTGAAACAGTGTTGCGACGGGGCCCGCGCTGGTGGCCGACCCTCCTGGTGCTGGGGGTCGTGGTCCTGCTCGTCCTGTCCGCCGCCAGGTCCTGGCGGGAGGTGAGGCCGTTTCTCGGCGTAGACGTGGTTCGCGGCGAGGACGGTGTTTTCATCGAACGGGTGGTTCCCGGCTCCCCGGCGGAACGGGCGGGCCTGCGGCCGGGGGACCGCATCGAGGAGATCGCCGGCACGCCGGTCAGTGCGTGGCTGGCGGCACAGGATCGCCTGGCCGGGGCCGAACCCGGCCGCCCCCTCGGCCTGGTGATCGAGCGTTACGGCCAGCGACTGCCCGCCACGGTCTCGGTCGGCGCGGTGGTCGAGTGGCACGGGGACCGGATCCTCGCCGCCTCCGTCGCCCTGCTCTTTCTGCTCGGTGCCGTGGCGGTGCTCCTGCGGCCCCGCTACCGGCGGGCCAGCCTGGTCTACGCCCTGTGGTGCATGGCCGGCGCCCTCGTTCTCGGGGTGAGCTGGTCGACCCGGGCCGAGACGGCTGACTGGCTGCTCTTCTGGGTCGACCGGGCGGCACGGCTGGTTTTCCCCGCCCTGTGGATTCATCTCGTGCTTTCGCTGCGCTCCGCCCGGTCGTCCTGGCGACGCTGGCTGCCGGTGATCTACGCGCCCGCGGCGACACTGCTGGTGGCGGAGGTGCATCTGGTGGGATTCAGCGGTGCCTTGCGGGCCGAGGATCCCGTGGGGCTGGTCGACCTGCTTCAGTCCCGGATCGAGATCGGCTGGATCGGCGGCGGCCTGCTCGCGGGAGTCCTGGTGCTGGCGCTGCAGGCCCGGCGCACGTCCCGGGCCGAGCAGAAGGCCCAGGCCCGCTGGCTGCTCTTCGGCGCGGCGGCGGCGGTCCTGCCCTTCGCCGCCCTGACCTGGTTGCCACGGTTGCTCGGCGGGGTCGAGCCCTCCTGGTCCTGGATCGCCCTGCCCTTGATGGGGCTGGCGCCGGCGCTGCTGACGCGGGCGGTGATGGAATACCGGCTGATGGACCTGGCGCTTTTCGGGCGCCGAGCCGTTGCCGGGGGCCTGATGCTGGGTCTGACCGTGGTGCTCTTCCTCGGTCTGTTCAGCCTGGCGCGGGTGCTGGTGCCCTTCGTGCTGGTGCCGGCGGGAATCGTCCCGGTGCTGCTGGCGGCCGTGGGAACCGCGGCACTGGCGCCTGCCGTGCGAGCCGGTGTGCGCGACCTGGTGGGCCGCCTGTTCTACAGGCGGCGCTACAGCTTCCGCAAGGCTCTCGAGCGTGTGGCGCGGGAACTCAATGCCGAGCAGCACCTGCCCCGGCTGGCGGAGGTGCTCGAGCGGCGTATCGGTGAAGCGCTCGATGCCGATCCCGTACGCCTGCTGCTGTTGACAGACAAAGCGCGGCCGGTCGAACCGGCCACCGGACGCCCGGTGGCCGCGCGCATCGACGCTCCCCTCCGCCGACGGCTGGAAGAGGGAGAAGTGGTGACCCTGGCGGACCTGCCCGACGCTCCGGAGAATCTCCCCAGCCTGCACCTGGCGGGAGTCCAGGTGCTCGTTCCCTTGCGGGTGGAGGGTCGGGTGATCGCCCTTTTGGCGGTGGGGCCGCGGCGTCACGGCGTGCTCCTCGATTCCGACGACCTGGACCTGCTGCGCACGGTGGCCGCCCACGCGGCGGCGGCCGTGGCGGGAGCCCAGCATCTCGGCCGACTTCGCGAGCAGGTGACCCTCGTCGAGCGCCTGAAATCGCGCACCGAGGCGCTGGTGGAGGCCAGCCCGATCGCCATCGTGATGATCGACCAGGAAGGGTTGGTGCGGCACTGGAACCAGGCCGCGGAACGTCTGTTGGAAAAGCGTCGGGACGATGTGCTCGAACGGTCCTACGTGGACGTGCTGCCCCCGGCGCTGCACGAGCAGGTCCGCCAGACCCTCTACACCCTCAGTCGCACGCGCCGGTCGTTCCGGGTGCGGGTGGGGCAGGGGCGGCTGGTCAACCTCACCTGCTCCCCCCTGGGGGCGCCCTCCGCTCTCGATGGGCTGCTGCTGACCCTCGACGACGTCACCGAGCAGGTGAGGATGGAAGAGCAACTGATCCAGCAGGACCGCCTGGCGTCGGTGGGCATGCTGGCTGCGGGAGTGGCCCACGAGGTGAACACGCCCCTGACCGGGATCTCCTCCTACGCCCAGATCCTGCTCGAAGAAACACCCGCGGAGGATCCCCGCAGGCCCCTGCTGGAGAAGGTGGTCACCCAGGCCGACCGGGCCTCGCGGATCGCCCGGGGTTTGCTGAGTCTCTCCCGGCCCGGCGGGGAGGGCGCCCTGGCCCTCGGTCCCGTGGACCTGATGGACCTGGCCGAAGAGACCGTTGGCCTGATCGCGCCCCAGGTGCGCCGGGCCGGAGCCACGGTCACCTGCGAACGGCCGCCTCGGCCCGTGGTGGCCGAGGGAGACCGGTCGAGGTTGCAGCAGGTGGTGATGAACTTGCTGCTCAACGCTCTCGATGCGGTGGGCGAGGGGGGCGAGATCACCCTCCGGGCCTGGCAGGAGCGTGACGGCATGGCCCGCCTCGAGGTTCGGGACAACGGCGTGGGCATCCCCGCCGAGGCCCGCGACAGAATCTTCGATCCTTTCTTCACCACCAAGGATGCCGGCGCCGGGACGGGACTCGGGCTGTCGATCAGCTACGCCATCGTGCGCGAACACGCCGGTACCCTGGCCGTGGACAGCGAACCGGGCGAGGGCACGGCCGTTCGCATGCTCCTGCCGCTGGCCGCGGTCTCCGCGGATCGCCGCGCCGTCTGACCCGCCGGCACCGGCGCTCGGGTTCCGGGGCGAGTGCCCGTATCGCGGGCTGTGCGGCATAATCTCCCCGCCCTTTCCTCCAAGGAGCCAGGTGTGGCCGCTTCCTCTCCCAACCGGGTGCTCGTCGTCGACGACGAAGACGTGATCCGCGACGTCCTCGGCACGATGCTCGAGCGCCGGGGGGGCTACGACGTGCACCTGGCCCGGAACGGGGACGAGGCCCTGGCGCACCTGGCCAGTCACAGCGTCGACGTGGTCCTGGTGGACCTGATGCTCCCGGGCATCGACGGGCTGGACCTGCTGCGGCAGATCAAGTCCGACGACCCTACCCGGGAGGTCATCATGATGACCGCCCACGGCTCGGTGGAAACCGCGGTCGAGGCGATGAAAAACGGTGCCTTCCACTACCTGACCAAGCCGTTCCAGAACGAGGAGGTGATTCTCCTGGTGGAAACGGCGCTGACCCAGCGCCGGCTGCGTCTCGAGAACATCGGCCTGCGTCGGGCTTTGGCCGACCGGCACCGGGAAGGGCGCCTGGTCGGGCGATCGCCGGCGATGCAGGCGCTTTTCCGGACCATCGAACAGGTGGCGCCGGCTCGCGCCACCGTGCTGATCAGCGGCGAGAGCGGTACGGGAAAGGAACTGACCGCCGAGGCGATCCACCGGCGCAGTGACCGGGCCGCGGCGCCTTTCATCATCGTCAACGGTTCGAATATTCCTGCCGATCTGCTCGAATCCCAGCTTTTCGGGCACGCCCGCGGGGCGTTTACGGGGGCGGATCGGGCGCGCCGGGGGTTGTTCGAGGCGGCGGGGGGAGGAACCCTCTTCTTCGACGAGATCAGCACCATCCCCCTGCCGGTGCAGGCCAAGTTGCTGAGGGTGCTCCAGGAAAAGGAGTTTCTGCCGCTGGGTTCGGTCAAGCCGGTCAAGGTCGACGTGCGCATCCTGGCCGCGACCAACGAAGACCTCGGTGAGCTGGTGGCGCGGGGCGAGTTTCGGGAAGATCTCTTCTACCGGCTCAACGTGATCAGCCTGCAGCTGCCGCCGCTGCGGGAGCGGCGGGAAGACATTCCCTTGCTGGTGGAGCATTTTCTCGCCCAGCTTGGCGACGAGCATCGTCGGCCGGGCCTGCGCCTGGCTCCCGAGACCCTGCATGCCCTGGTGCAATACGGGTGGCCGGGGAACGTGCGCCAGCTGAGAAACTCGATCGAGAGGATGGTGCTCCTCGCCCGGGACGAGATCCTGGGCCCCGAACTGCTGCCGGAGGAGTTCCGCCAGGCTTCTCCGGTCTCCGCCCTGCCGTTGCCCGAGGGGCGCACCTTCCAGCACGCCGTCGAGGACTACGAACGCTCCCTGATCCGCTGGGCGCTCGACGAGGGGGGCGGCGTGCAGCGTCGGGCCGCGGAGATCCTGGGCATGAAGCCCTCGACGCTCAGCGAGCGCATGAAGCGCCTGGGGATCCGCTGAAAGGGTCCGGCAAACCCCGGAGCGCCCCCCTGTGCGCCGGTATTTCGGCGCTTTCCGGGGAGACAGGGCTCCAAGTCGGACACACAGGGGGCTGGCAGCGCCCCGGTGCGGGTCGCGCCCCGCACCGGGAGCCGACCTTGACACTCGGCGATCCCCTGGCGGGTGTAGATTATGCGGCGGCAGCCGGCGCCCGCCTGCCCGGGACGGTTTTATCGGGTAGAATCCCGGCCCGGTTCCCGTAGCCGCGGCAAGGGGCGCGCGGTACATGAGGGTGATCCGTTCGCAGGGGACTCGAGTCGAACGGTGGCCGAGGCCGGTCGTGCAGTCTCGCGCGGCCGGGACCGGCAGGCCTTGGCAGGCCGATGTGGAGGCCCGGGGCGACATCCCGGGGGAGGTCGAGATGAGATCGTTGCGGAAGATCCTGCTGGCGCTCGCCGGAGCCCTGGTGCTGAGTGTGGCGAGCCTGGGCCCTGTTCTGGCCGCTGTCGGCGCCCTGGAGGTCACGGTTTACGAGGTCAACAGCCAGGGTGAGCAGGAGAGCTTGCTTGACGGAGCCAGGGTGATCGTCAAGAGCATCGATGGGGCGGTGGAGCGCGCCGCGGTCACCATCGATGGCCAGGCGACTTTCGCAGGGCTGCCGGAAGGCGATTACAAGGTGAATGTCATGATGCCCGGCTACGGCCAGATCGGCCTGGACGTCGCCGTGCTGCCCAACCGGGTCAATCAGCTTCCCGTCGGCATGCGGCCGCAGAAGAGAGAAGAGCTGACGGTCCGCGCCGCCAAGGACGTGGTGGAACTCGAAAAGGGCGGCCAGACCGAGACCACCATCACCGAGGATTTCTTCGACAACCTCCCGGTGCTCGGTCGCGAGTACCAGTCGGTGTTGACCCTGGCCCCCGGCGTGCAGGACGACGACGGCGACGGTAATCCCAACGTCCACGGCGCCCGCGAGCGGGACTTCCGGATGACCGTCGACGGAGTGAGCAACGTGGACCCGCTGACGGGCCAGTTCCAGTCTTTCGTCAACGCCGACGCCATCGAGGAGATCCAGGTGGTGGATTCCGGCGCCGACGCCTCGTATGGCGGCGCTACGGGTGGATTCGGCAAGATCATCACCAAGAGCGGCAGCAACGAATTCGAAGGCACATTCAACCTCTTTTTGCGGGACTCGGCCTTCGATGGTGATCGTGCCGGCAACCGGGAGCCCACCGATTTCGGCCTGATCCGCCCCTCGGTCTTCTTCGCCGGACCGATTGTCAAGGATCACCTCTGGTACGTCGTCAATCACGAGTACATCGATCTCAAGGATCCCGTCGACCTGATCGGCGGCGACTCCTTCGTGCAGAAGCAGACTTCCTTCCGCAGCATGGATAAGATCACCTGGCAGGTGAACCGCCAGAACAAGCTGTCATTCCAGTATTCGGCGGATCCGTTCAAGATCGACCCCGCCGGTGTTTCCTCGGTGGCTCCCCCCGAAACCGGCGTCGTCTACGAGCAGGGCGGGCCGACGTACACCCTCAAGTGGACCGCGCCCTACTCGCCGACCTTCTTCTGGGAGGCGACGATGGCGTTTTCCGATATCGACCGGGAGTATCATCCCGTCGATCCCAACGCCCAGAACTCCTGCGTCTCCCGGACCAACCCGACGACCGAGCCCCTGCGGGGGATGATGTGTTTCGACGACAACCGGGGCGGCTTCCGCTCGGGCGCCTTCTACCAGGACTTCGAGGACCAGCGGCAGCGCTGGACCTACAGGGTCGACGCCGAGCAGTTCATCCAGGAGTGGCTGGGTGGAAGTCACCGGCTGAAGTTCGGCAGCACGATCGAAAACGTGCGCTACGATCGAATCAAGACCCAGCGGAATTTCCTGCGGATCCAGGCGCGATTCACCCCTATCGGGAGTATCGGCGGCCCGGGGGGCGGTGTCATCGGCTCGTCGGGGGGAGAGCAGGAACTCTTCACCACGCGTTTCGCCCGGACAGAGGGTGACGTCGATCTCCGGCAGAACGGCGCGCGAGGGAATTACTACCATCTCTACGTTTCCGATACCTTCGAGCCTGCCAGCAACCTGACCATCACCGCCGGCGTGCGTTTCTTCCGCGAAGAGATGTCCGCGCCGGGCTACGTGCCCTTCGACCCCCGGGACGAGCGCGAGGCATGGAGACAGTACCTCGACGATTGCGAGCAGTTTTTCATCGACTTGACCGGTAGGCCTGTCGGCCCCTCCGCCTGTCTCGCCCGCTTCCTCAAGGGCAGCGCTCTCGATCCCTCTCCCGCTCCGGGCATCGTTCTCCCCGTGGGAACGGGATTCACCTACCACCCCTTCGATCTGCCCCTGCCGGGCGAGCCCTGCACGACGTCGCGTTGCCGGCTGCTCCAGCAGGCGGCCGGTTTTCCCTTCGTCGGTGAACTGGACGTGGCCAACGCCCGCCCCTCCGAGACCTTCGACGTCGTCAACAACAATCTCGAACCGAGGCTGAGCATCGCCTGGGACCCGTTCAACGATGGCAAGACCAAAATCGCGGCGAGTTGGGGCCGCTTCCACAGCCAGACCTTCCTGCTGCCCCTGGTGGACGAGGCCGACTCGGATGCGGCGTTGACCCTGCGTACGCTCAAGAGTGACGGTTCGATCAGCACCGGGTTCCGAGATTTCGGCTGGTCGGTTCGAGCCATCGACCGCGACCTGGTTTCCCAGGGCAACGACGAGTGGGGCCTTTCCGTCGAGCGGGAGATCGCTCCGGAAACCAGCTTGCGTGTCCGCTATCTGCACAGGAAGTTCAGGGACCAGCTCCAGGATACCGACATCAATCACACCGCCGTGCTCTGGGAAGAACGGCCCAGCGACTTTCCCTCCTGTGACGACCCCGCAAGGGATCCCCTCAAGCCCTGCTGCAAGAAGATCGGCCGGTTCGCGGATTGTGCCGGGAAGATCGACACGGCGGGAAACCCTGTCTACGACGGCCTTCCCGACCTTCGCCTGGCCTCGCCCTTTTTCAACAACGTCTACCTGGTCGGCAACTTCAACGAGAGCAGCTACGAGGCCTACATTCTCGAGTTGACCCGCCGTTACTACCAGAACTGGGAGCTGCAGGCTTCCTACACCTGGTCCAAGGCCATCGGTCAGGCCGAAGACTACAACAGCGGACTGGGAGACGACCCGGCCAATACCGATGACGAGGTCGGTTTCCTCGAGTTCGACCAACGTCACGTGGTCAAGATCAACGGTCGCGTGATGCTTCCTTACTGGGGTGGCATTCGCATCGGTGGAGCGTTCACCTTCGCGACCGGTCGACCCTACTCGCTGGTGACGGTGCGTACCGTCGTCGATTCGGACGCCAACTTCGCTATCGGCGCATCGGGCGTCGACTACACCACCAACAGGGACTCCTTGCGCTTCGGTTCGGCGACGACGCGAAACATCTTCCCCACCGGCCGGCGCAACGACCAGCGCAATTCGCCGACCTGGGAGTTCAACCTGAATCTCCAGAAGGATTTCCGGGTTCGTTCGATGCGGGCCACCGCGCAACTCGACATCTTCAACCTGCTCAACGACAACACGCTGATTCTCCAGCGCATCGTCAGGCAGGAGGTTCCTCTTCCCGAGGGTGGTTTCGAGTTCAGGGAGATCCCTGTCGGGTTCCGCAAGCAAGGGCGGATCTTCCAGCTGCAGATGAAGCTCAACTTCTAGGAAGCCTGGAGAGGCCCCGCTGACCGCCTTCCGGCCTTGCCGGAAGGCGGTTTCGTTTCGGCTCGTGCATAATCCGGGCCACGCACGAGAGGAGATGGCGATGCTGAGGTTCTACAACTCGCTGACCCGGAGCATGGACGACTTTCGTCCCTTGCGCGAAGGGCGGGTGGGCTACTACACCTGCGGGCCGACGGTGCACGATTTCGCCCACATCGGCAATTTTCGCACCTTCGCCTGGGAAGACCTGCTGCGCCGTCACCTGGAGTACCGCGGGTTCGAAGTCCTGCACGTGATGAACATCACCGACGTGGAGGACAAGATCATCCGCAAGGCGGCCGAAGCGGGGGTCGGCATCGAGGAGTGGACCCGGCGCTACACGGAAGCCTTCTTCGAGGACGCCCGGGCCCTGGGGATCAAGCCGGCTCACCACTACCCGCGGGCCACCGAGCACATTGCCGAAATGCTGGACCTGGTACGCCGTCTCGAGGAGAAGGGGCACACCTATCCCTCCGACGGGTCGGTCTACTATCGCATCGCCAGCTTCGAGGGGTACGGAGCCCTGGCGGGCCTGGACCGGGAGAAGCTGGTGGTCGGCGCCCGGGTCGACGCGGACGAGTACGAGAAGGACGATCCGGCGGATTTCGTGCTGTGGAAAGGGGCCCGGCCGGGAGAGCCCGAGTGGGATTCGCCCTGGGGCGCGGGGCGCCCGGGCTGGCACCTCGAGTGCTCGGCCATGGCGCTGAAATACCTGGGCGAGAGCTTCGACATTCACGCCGGCGGGGTCGACCTGAAGTTCCCGCACCACGAGAACGAGATCGC
The DNA here is from genome assembly GCA_030949985.1 of Acidobacteriota bacterium. Classification (NCBI taxonomy): domain Bacteria; kingdom Pseudomonadati; phylum Acidobacteriota; species Acidobacteriota bacterium. Next base: position 49,058 of record JAUZRX010000104.1, on the reverse strand, counting down.
CCAGTCGGAGGGCGCCACCGGGCGCCGCTTCGTCAATTACTGGCTGCACGGGGCTCATTTGCTGGCGGACGAGGAAAAGATGTCCAAGTCCCTGGGCAACTTCCACACCCTCCGGCAACTCCTCGAACGGGGTCACGATCCGCGGGCCCTGCGCTACCTGCTGATCGGCACCCACTACCGCAAGACCCTCAACTTCACCTTCGAGGCTCTCGATCAGGCCCGCAGTGAACTCGAGCGTGTCGATGCCCTCCGGCGGCGCCTGCGCACCGAGGTCGCCGGCAAGGCCGGCGGCCTGCTGCGGGCGGAGCGCCTGAGTCAGACGCGGGAGGCTTTCGCCGCCGCCCTCGACGACGACCTGAACATCTCCGGCGCCCTGGGCGAGGTCTTTCGCCTCGTGCGGGAACTGAACAGCGCCATCGACCGGGGCGAGTTGGGAGTCGAAGATGCCGACGCCGTCGAGGCCCTGCTGGTGGAACTGGACCAGGTGGTGGGCGCCCTGGTGAGCGAGGGGGGCGAGGAAGCCGTCCCCGAGGATGTGCAGGAACTCGCCCGTCGCCGGGAGGAGGCCCGCCGGGCCCGGGACTGGGCGGCGGCCGACAGGCTGCGGGACGAGATCACCGCCCGGGGCTACCTGATCGACGACACGCCCCAGGGCACCCGCCTCCAGCGTCGCCGCGACTGACGCGGGGCCTCCCGCGGCCGCAACAGGCCGACGCGGTGCTTCGGCCCCCCCGGGCTCTGCCGGGCCACAGTGGACGGGGAGGCAGGCCGATGGACGGAAGACCCGCGTCCCCCGCTCAGCGCAGCGCCCGCGGACGCCAGGCCGAGCGCCTGGCCGAGCGCTACCTACGAGCCCAGGGATACGAGATCCTGGCGCGCAACGTGCGATTCCGGCGGGGTGAGATCGACATCATCGCCCGGGACCGGGGCGAGATCGTCTTCGTCGAAGTGCGTTCCCGCAGGGCGGGATCCTGCCGTTCTCCGGAGTTCCTATCCCTGGCCAAACGTCGGGCCCTGCTGAGGGCCGCAGCCCAGTGGGTCGGCCGGGAGGGCCATGGCAACACTTTCTGCCGCTTCGACCTGGTCACGGTGCGTTTCGCCAGCCAGGAGGCGCGTCTCGAGCACCATCGGGGGGCCTTCGTCGACGATCTCGACGAGTGATCCCCGGGCACGCCCTGTTCAGGAGGCCTTGCGGGCCCGCAGGCGCAGGTGGAACGAGCGGCGGTCGAGTTCGACGGCCAGGTTCTGCCGGGTGAACAGGAGTTCGAGCTGATCGCCGGCCAGAAAGAGGCTGCCGAATCCCGTCCAGCGCTCGAGGCGGGCGATCCAGGAACCACGCAGGCTGGCCGGATCCGGCTCGAAGAGCACCGCCAGTCCTCCAGGGGTGAGGACCCGCGCGATTTCTCGGGCGACGGCCTGCAGGTCGCCCATGTGGTGGAGGGCGTCGACCACGATCACCCGCTCGAAGCTCGCCGCGGGGAAGGGCAGGGCTTCGGCACGGGCGCGGGTCGCGCCGAGGCCCCGCTCGGCGGCGCGTCGGATCATCGGCGCGGAGAGGTCGGCCACCACGGCCCGCCGGCAGCGGGGCGCGAGTCTGCGGGCCAGGCGCCCGGTGCCCCCGCCCAGGTCGAGCAGCCGCTCGCCGCCGGTCAGGGACAGGGCCTCGGCCACCGCGTCAGCGGCCCAGCGGCCCACGAGGGAGTCCCAGACCGGGGCCACCAGGTCAAAAAAACCATTGCGCGGATGGCGGGGGCGGGCGCGGGAGGGCACGGGGTTTTCCTCGTTGGGAAGGCGGGACCGCAACATTATGCGGGCCCTGGCGGAAAGTGCCCGAAACCCCTCGCCGCCGGGTGCCGGTGCTGATATCTTGAGCGCTTCAACGGGGCGTCGTGGCCCGCCCGGACGCGGTCCCCGCCTGCGGGAGGAGATGCGGTGCGAGAGGCGATCGGGAAGCTCTGGCCGGAAGCGGAATGGATTGCGGATGCCGACCTGCGCGAGAAGGTTCTCCGCTGCTGGGAGGTCGCCATGGAGCGCTCGCCCCTCGAGCCGGCGGATCTCGAGACGATCCCCTTCACCCTGCTGGTTCCCGACTGCCCGGCGACCTTCATGGAGCACAAGCGCTGCGTGGTGCACATCGCCCGCCGCTCGGCGGAGGCCATGCAGGAGTTTCTCGGCCGGGCGCTGGCCATCGATCTCGACACGGTGATCGCCGGCGCGATTCTGGCGGACGTGGGCAAGCCCCTCGAGTACGAGCTGGCCGACGGCCGGTTGCGCCAGAGCGCCCGGGGGCGGGCGCTGCGTCACCCCTTTACCGGCGTGGCCCTGGCCATGGAATGCGGCCTGCCCGACACGGTCTGCCACATCATCGCCGCCCACGCGGGCGAGGGCGACATGGTGCGCCGCAGCGTCGAGGCCACCATCGTCCATCACGCGGACTTCATGAGCTTCCTGCCCTTCAAAAATCTCTGACGGGACCCGGCCGGGGTCCCCCCGCGCGCTCCCGGCGCGACAAAGGACCGAGACCCATGAGCACCCACGAGACGATCACCGCCACCATGGCACGCTGGGCCGCGGAACTGGAATACGAGCACATCGCTCCCCAGGCCGTCCACCAGGCCAAGCGCTACCTCCTCGATTCCATCGGCTGCGCCCTGGGGGGGTACCGCCAGCACGACGTGAAGATCTACCTCGACCTGATGCAGGAGGTCGCCGGTTCCGGAAAGGCCACCGTCATCGGCAGCGGGGAGAAGGTCGATCCGCTCTCGGCTTCCCTGGCCAACGCCTTGATGGTCCGGGTGATGGATTACAACGACATCTACTGGCAGCAGGATCCCTCCCACCCCTCGGACATTCTTCCCGCGGCCCTGGCCTGCTGCGAGCGGCTCGGGTCGGGGGGGCGGGAACTGATCGTGGGGATCGTGCTGGGTCACGAGTTCGAGATGCGCATGTGCGAGGCGGCCTTCCCGGGCATCCGTGAGCGGGGCTGGCACCATGCCACCCTGACGGCCTTCGTCTCGCCCATCGTCGCCGGTCGGGCCCTGCGGCTGGATGACGAACGGATCCAGCATGCGATCGGTATTTCCGGCAGCCGTATGGCCACCCTGGGGGCCGTCACCGCCGGCAAGCTGACGATGATGAAGAATACCGTCGATCCCCTGGCGACCCAGAGCGGCGTGCTGGCGGCGCTGCTGGCGGAACGGGGCTACACCGGACCCGAGCACGTGATCGACGGCAAGGAAGGCCTGGCTCACTGCCTGGGTCCGGAGTGGAAGCTGGAAGTGCTGACCGAGGGGCTGGGGGAGTCCTGGCGCATCGAGCGCTGCGGGATGAAGGGCTTTCCCACCGAGGCCCTGACCCACGCTCCGATCTCCGCCGTGCTCGACCTGGTCAAGACCCACGACCTGGCGCCCGACGCGGTGGAGAAGGTGCGTATCCGTTCCCTGGCGCGGGCTGCGGATATCCTGGCGGATCCCACCAAGTACGACCCCCGCAGCAAGGAGACGGCGGACCATTCGCTGCCCTACTGCATCGCCGCGGCCATCGTCGACCGGCAGGTGACCCCCGCCCAGTTCCACGACGAGAAGATCATGGACCCCACCATCCGGGCCCAGCTCGAGAAAGTCGAGGTGGTGGCCGACGAGGAGATCGAGAAGGTCTTCCCCGCCCTGCAGCGCGTCCATGTGACCATCTACACCACCGGCGGCGACAGCTTCGAAAAGCAGCTCGACTATCCCAAGGGTGACTACCGCAACCCGCTGACCGACGAGGAGGTGGAAGAGAAGTTCGAAGCTCTGGCCGCGGACGTGCTCACCGACTCCCGGCAGCGGGAACTCAAGCAGGCGATCTGGGAGCTGGATTCCCTGGGCTCGGTCAGCGAGTTGCTGGAACTGACCCGGGCCGACAAGTAGATCCCGCGGCGCGACGGGAGGCAGCGATGGTTCAGACCGTCATCGAGAAGATTGCCGGGGCTCACGGGGTGGGGCTCGAGGCTCCGCAGCGGGTTCGCGCGGGGGACTTCATCACGGTGCGGCCGCGTCACGTGATGACCCACGACAACACGGCGGCGGTGATGAAGAAGTTCCAGGCCATCGGAGCCGGAAAGGTCCATGATCCCGCCCAGCCGGTGTTCACCCTCGATCACGACATCCAGAACCACTCCGCGGCGAACCTGGCCAAGTACCAGGCCATCGAGACTTTCGCCCGGGAGCAGGGCATCACGTTCTACCCGGCGGGTTCGGGCATCGGCCACCAGATGATGCTCGAGCAGGGCCACGCCCGGCCCGGTGCCTTCGTGGTGGCCTCCGATTCCCACTCGAACATCTACGGGGCGGTGGGCGCCCTGGGCACGCCGGTGGTGCGCACGGACGCCGCGGCGATCTGGGCCACCGGCGAGTTCTGGTGGCAGGTGCCCCGCACGGTGCAGGTGGTTCTAGAGGGGGCCCTTCCCGGCGGGGTTTCGGGCAAGGACCTGATTCTCACGCTCTGCGGGCTCTACGCCTCGGGGGAGGTGCTCAACGCGGCGGTGGAATTCGCCGGTCCCGGTGTGGGGACCTTGTCGATGGACGCGCGGATGACCATCGCCAACATGACCACCGAGTGGGGCGCGCTGGTGGGCTGGTTCCCCGTCGATGACGTGACCCTCGAGTGGCTCGAGGGGCGCCGGGACCAGGGGGCGCGCATCACCCCCGAAGACCTGGCCGAGTGGCGGGAGGCTCCCCCGCGTCCCGACGAGGGCGCGGCCTACGCCGGGCGTATCGTGGTCGACCTGGGCCAGGTGCGACCCCACGTGGCCGGTCCCGACACGGTGCAGGCCGTCACGCCCCTGGCCACCATGGCGGCCCGGCGGGTGTCCGTGCAGAAGGCCTACCTGCTTTCCTGCGTCAACTCTCGCTACGAGGATCTGGCGGCGGCGGCGGCGGTGCTCGATGGCCGTCGGGTGGCGCCGGGCGTGCAGCTCTACGTGGCGGCGGCGAGTCGGGAGATTCAGCAGCGGTGCGAGGCCAGCGGCGTCTGGGAGACTTTCCGCCAGGCCGGGGCGCGCTTCCTGGAACCGGGCTGCGGGCCCTGCATCGGTCTGGGCGAAGGACTACTCGAGCCCGGCGAGGTGGGGATCTCCGCCACCAACCGCAATTTCAAGGGACGGATGGGTTCGCGGGAGGCGCAGTGTTACCTGGCCTCGCCCCAGGTGGTCGCGGCCTCCGCCGCCGCCGGCGTGATTTGCGGCCCGGAAACCATGGCGCCGGTCGAACTGGAGCGCCGCTGGGAACCCCGGCCCCTCGCACCCCGCTCCAGCGGCGGCGTGGAGATCGTCGAGGGTTTTCCCGCGGTGGTGGAGGGCCGGGGGCTGCTCCTGCCCCAGGACAACCTCAACACCGATGGAATCTACGGCAAGGACTACACCTATCGCGAGGATGTGAGCCCGGAACTGATGGCCCGGGTGGTGATGGAGAACTACGACCCCGAGTTCAGCGGCAAGGCCCGCCCGGGCGACATTCTGGTCGGGGGCTGGAACTTCGGCACCGGTTCCAGCCGCGAACAGGCGGTGACGGCACTGGCCGCCCGGGGAATCGCCATGGTCATCGCGGGGAGCTTCTCGCAGACCTACCTGCGCAATGCCTACAACAACGGCTTCATCTGCATCGAGCAGGAAGAAGTCGTGCGGGCGCTGCGTGAGCATGCCGCGTCGGCCATCGAAGCCGGCGTGCGAACCATCGTGATCGATCCGGCGCTGCGGGTCGATTTCACCCGGGCGCAGATCACCTGGAACGAGCAGCACTTCGCCTTCGCGCCCCTCGGTGCGACGGCTCAGGAACTGGTTGTCGCCGGCGGCGTGGAGGCCCTCGTACGCCGGCGTCTGGGACTCGACGGAAAGTAAACGGAGACAATGACGCCATGACGCGCCACACCATCGTCAGCATGCCCGGGGACGGAATCGGCAAGGTCGTTCTGCCCCAGGCCATCCGGGTGCTCGAAGCCGTGGGTTTCGATGCGGACTACGTTCACGCCGACATCGGCTGGGAGTTCTGGATCAAGGAAGGCAACGCCCTGCCCGAGCGTACCGTCGAGTTGCTGGCCGAGCACAAGACGGGACTCTTCGGGGCGATCACCTCCAAGCCCAAGCCCGCCGCCCTGGCGGAGTTGTCACCGGAGTTGCGGGACAAGGGCTACGTCTACTTCAGCCCCATCGTGGGCCTGCGCCAGCGCTTCAACCTGGACGTTTGCATCCGCCCCTGTCGCTCGTTCCCGGGCAACCCGCTGAATTTCATCCGCCGTTCGGCGGACGGCGGCTACGAGGAGCCCAAGGTCGACGCGGTGATCTTCCGCCAGAACACCGAGGGTCTCTACTGCGGGCTCGAATGGAGTCACCCGCCGGAGGCGCTGCGCCGGGCCATGGCGGAGCATCCCAAGTGGAAGGCCTTTGCCGATGTGCCGCCGGAGCAGATGGCCATGTCGGTGCGCCTGTTCACCCGTGGCGCCTGCGAGCGGATCCTGCGCGCCGCGTTCACCTACGCGCGTCGCCATGGCTACAAATCGGTGACCGTCTGCGAGAAGCCCAACGTGCTGCGGGAGACTTCGGGAATGATGGAGGAGATCGCCGCCGAGGTGAAGGCGGATTTCCCCGACATCGCCCTCTGGTCGACCAACATCGACGCCCAGATGATGTGGCTGACCAAGAACCCCGAAGACTACGGGGTCCTGGTGGCGGGGAATCTCTTCGGTGACATCGTCTCCGACGCTTTCGCCGGCCTGGTGGGCGGCCTGGGCTTCGCCTGTTCGGGGAATATCGGCGACGAGGTGGCCGTGTTCGAGCCGACCCACGGTTCGGCGCCGAAATACGAAGCTCTCGACCCGCCGATCGTCAACCCGATCGCGATGATTCTCTCCGCGGCGATGATGCTCGATCATCTCGGAGAAGGCGACAAGGCCGAGAAGATCCGAGGCGCGGTGGCGGCGGTGGTCGCCGAGGGGCGCGTCCGGGCCTATGACATGATGAAGCTGCCTGGAGGACCGGACGTGATCTCCAGGGGAGCGGCGACCACGGTGGAGTTGACCGACGCCATCATTTCCGCCCTGTAGAAGCGAGACGTGCCATGAGCCAGGCCCCAGGGCAAGGATCGATGCGGCCCGCCCAGGCGGGGCGGCGGGGCGAGAAGGTGCGCTCCGATCTTCACGTGGCCTTCGAGCCGGCGACGGCGGGTGGCATCCAGGTCGACCTGGAGTCCCGCGTGGCCGCCTACTACGGCCGGAGGATCCGTCGGCAGGTGGAAGAGATCGTCCGGCAGCACGGCATCGACCATGCCCGCCTGCGAGTGGTCGACGCCGGGGCGCTGCCCTTTGCCATCGAGGCCCGGGTGCGGGCGGCCCTGGTGCGGGCGGGAGCCGCGCCGGCGCCGCCGCCGCCGGTGCGACATCCCCCGTCGGGAGGCGGGATCGACCGCCTGCGGCGCAGCCGACTCTACATTCCCGGCAGCGACCCCAAATTGATGACCAACGCCGGTCTCTACGGTGCCGACGGGATCATCCTCGACCTGGAGGATTCGGTTCATCCGGACGAAAAAGACGCCGCGCGCCTGCTGGTGGCGGCGGCTTTGCAGTACCTCGACTTCGGTGACGCGGAGCGGATGGTGCGTATCAATCAGCTTCCAGCGGGGCTGGAAGACCTGGATGTGGTGCTTCCCGCCCGGCCGTCGTTGGTGCTGATTCCCAAGGTCGAGTCGGCGGCCGAGGTGCGGGAGGTCGATCGGCGCCTGACGGCTCTCGACTGCCCGGTGGAAGGTGACGGCGCCGTGTGGCTGATGCCGATCATCGAGTCGGCCCGGGGCCTCGAGGCGGCGGCGGAGATCGCCGCCGCCTGCGGCCGGGTGGCTGCGCTGACCATCGGCCTGGAGGACTACACCGCGGACCTGGGGGTGGTGAAGACTCCCGGAGGCGAGGAGAGCGCCTGGGCCCGCTCCCGCCTGGTCCAGGCGGCCCGCGCCGCGGGCTGCCAGGCCATCGACTCGGTCTACGGTGACATTGCGGACCTGGAGGGGCTCGAGCGTTGGGGGCGGCGCAGCCGGGCCATGGGCTTCGAGGGCATGGGCTGCATTCACCCCTCGCAGGTGCCGGTGGTGCACCGGGCCTTTGCTCCCGGGCCGGACGAAATCGAGCGGGCCCTGCGGGTGGTCGAGGCCTTCGAACAGGCCCGGTCTTCCGGCAGGGCCGTGGTGGCGTTGGGCAGCAAGATGATCGACCCGCCGGTCGTGGAGCGGGCCCTGGCCCTGGTGGAACGAGCGCGGCGCATGGGCCTGTTGGGCGGCGAGGAGGGCAGGCGGCGATGAGAGAGCACGGCGAGATGGTGGTCAACGCTTTGGGTCGACGCGTACCCTCGTCCATCGCCGGCCGGGCCCAGGTTCCCTACCGGGGCGTCGACGCTCACCGGCCCGCGGGGCGGCGCTGGGGGCCTGCCGTGGTTACGGCGTCGGACTACCCGTCCGACGGCGACAAGCGTTTGCCGGGATTGCGGGAGGCGCTCGAGGCCTGTGGCCTGGCCGACGGCATGACCCTCTCCACCCACCATCACCTGCGCAACGGGGACCGGGTGGCTCTCGCCGCCCTCGAGGCCGCGCGGGACCTGGGCGTGCGGGACCTGATGTGGTTTCCCAGCGCTTCGTTTCCCTGCCATGCCCCGGTGACCGGACTGATGGACGACGGTACGGTGCATCACATCGAGGGCAGCATGAATGGCCCGTTGGGCGCTTACTGTTCGGCGGGAAAGATGCGGGGCCTGGGCGTGCTGCGGTCCCACGGCGGGCGCTGGCAGGCGATCCAGGACGGCGAGGTCAAGATCGACGTGGCGGTCATCGCCGCCCCCACCGCCGATCCCTTCGGCAATGCCACCGGATCGCGTGGCCAGTCGGCCTGCGGCTCGATCAACTTCGCGCTTGCCGACTCGATCTATGCCGACAAGGTCATCGTGGTCACCGACAACCTGGTGCCCTTTCCCTGCATTCCCTGGCAGGTCCAGGGCAACAACGTGGACTACGTGGTGGAGGTGGAGTCCATCGGCGATCCGGCGAAGATCGTCTCGGGGACGACCCGTATCACCCGTTCGCCTGATCGCCTGCGGACGGCGGAGATGATCGCCCGGTTGATCCGCGACGCGGGGATTCTGCGGGACGGGTTTTCCTTCCAGGCCGGGGCGGGGGGCATCGCCCTGGCCTTCGTGGGCTTCCTCAAGGAGATGATGCGCCAGGCGGGGGTGCGCGCGCGTTTCGTGCGTGGAGGTTCGACCCGATACCTGGTGGACCTGCTGCAGGAAGGGTTGACCGACTACATCCTCGATGGACAGACCTTCGATCTGGCGGGGGTGGAGTCCATCGCCGGTGATCCACGTCATGTACCCACTTCGCCCTTCACCTCCTACAACCACCACGGCAAGGGGAATTTCGCCTCGATGGTCGACGTGGCGGTACTGGGAGCCACCGAGGTCGACCTGAACTTCAACGCCAACGTGGTGACCCACTCCGACGGCCGCCTGTTGCATGGCATCGGCGGCTGGCAGAACTGCCTGTTCTCCCGCTGCACCGTGCTGGCGGTGCCCAGCTTCCGCGATCGCCTGCCGGTGATCGTGGACGAGGTGACCACCATCACCGGTCCGGGAGAACTGGTGGACGTGGTGGCCACGGAGCGGGGCATCGCCATCAATCCCCGGCGGAAAGACCTGCTCGAGGCCCTGGAGGGTTCCGACCTGCCGATCCGCCCCCTCGAGGAGATCAAGGCCGAGGTGGAAGGCCTCTGCGGCGGTGCTCCCGAGCGTCCCGCGATCACCGACGAGCCTGTGGCGGTGATCAAGTGGGTCGACGGGACCGTGATCGACACGGTGTACCGCGTCGAGCCGTAAGGCTCTCGCCGGAGCTGTCGGGAAAGAAACGCGGCTGGAGGCGCCGCCCGGATTCGAACCGGGGATAAAGGTTTTGCAGACCTCTGCCTTAGCCACTTGGCCACGGCGCCTGGAGACGACCCGCCGGGCCCGTCGGGCCCTTCGGAGCGAAGAGAATACGCCGCGGCCGACAGGGCGTCAACGCAGATCCGGTTCACCCGGCGGAGCCAAAAGCAGGGCCCTGAGGAGGTCTGGATTCGGAGGCGTCTGTCCTCTTGCGGCCTGGGCCGAATCCTCCAGCCGGGCCGCGAGGAAGGGGGCGGCGGGGGCGAGGCCGAGCTGCTCGGCGGCGGCGAAGAAAGCAGGGGTGCAGCGGAGCGTCCCGGCCTGGTCGACGGTGAGCGCCGCCAGGGCCTCGGCGGCCTGCCGGGCGCTGAGCGGGCGGGGATCGCCCCCGCCGCCGAGGACCCGTCGCGCGATGGCGGTCAGGGCCACGGCGGACCACTCCACGTCCTCGATGTTCCGGCGGCCGGCGGGCAGCCGGGCCAGCTCGGGGAGTTCCCGGGCGCCGGCGCCGAGCCGCTCTTCGAGGAAGGTGCCCATGGACTCGGCCGCCAGCAACAGCTCATCGCAGCGCTCCAGGTCCTCGACGGCCCGGAAGGGGCGGGACTCCTCCCAGCCCTCGAAGCGGGGACGATGGCGCAGCAGGCCGGCGAGGGCGCGGGCGATGGGGGCGTCGAGCCGCTCGCCGGCCAGGTGGACGCGCCGGAGCCAGCCTTGCTCGAGGCGGCGGGCCCGCTCGACCCGTTCGATGACCGCTGCCGTGCCGGCACCCACCACTTCAGCCGCCGAGAGGTGATCGAGGGCGGGGCCGAGACGGGCTTCGTCGCCCCGGGTGATCAACTCCAGCCCGAGGTTGGCGTGACAGAAGGCCAGGCGCAGGCCGTCGCGGTGGGTGCGGGGGCGGCCCAGGTGGGCCAGGGAGGCGACGGCGAAGCGGTTGCCCAGCCGGGCCAGACCTTGATGGATGAAGGCTTCGGCCCTGGAGGGGTCACACGCGGCAAGAGCCTGGGCCAGGCAGGGCAGGGGGTCGCTATCGACCGGGACCAGGGCCGTGGATGCCGCCGGTCGCGGGCTGCCTGGGGATGGGGCGAGGGACGCGAGACGTCGGGCGAGCTGTTCGGCCGTAAGGCTCGGAGCCCAGACCTCGAGGGACTCCTCGAGGGGCGGGAAACCCCGCTCCGCGAGCCGCGAGACGCGCTCGGTGTAGACCTCTTCTTCGTGCTCGGCGGGAATCGCCCACAGGACCTGCTCGAGCAGGGCTTCGTAGACCCGCGTCCCCGCGCCGCGCAGCAGGGCCAGGCCGCCGAGCAGGCCTTCGAAGGCCTTGGGGCTCAGGCGCGGGACGGGGGCTAGATAGTAGAGTCCGTCAAGGGTCCGGGGCGCCGGCTCGGGGGGCCAGCGGGATTCGTCCACCGACGGGTCGAGCTTGTACACCGTCAGGACTCGGGAGAGGGCCAGGACCACGGTCTTTTCATCTCCCTCCCGCAGCCATCGGGCCATCAGTTCGGGGCCGGCCTCGGCGAAGCGTTCAAGCCAGGTTGCCAGGCGCCCGGCGGAGAATCGGTCCCGGCCCCAGGCGTCGATGTCGAGGACGAAATCGAGCTGGTGCCGCGACGCGAGAGGCAGCAGGGCGCGCGCTTCGGCGGGGGAGGCTTCGGCCAGGGTGAGGTAGAAGTCCTGGGCCGGCAGAACCCGGGCCAGGGCCGCCGGCCGGCGGGCTTCGAGAATCGAACCGATGCGCCGGCGTGGAGAGAGGGCCAGCAGTCGCCGCCGGTTCTGCTGAAGCTGTCTCGAATGAGCGTCCACGGCCCCCATTCTGCTCAATCAAGCAGGATGCGGCCACACCGGCGGGGCCTGGGGGAAGAAGGCCTCAGGAGGTCGTGGCGGGCGTGGGTTCGGTCGACGAGGTCAGCGACGCCGACGCGGGACGCAGCAGGGTGCAGCCACATCCATGGCAGACCGCTGTTTCGAGCTCTTCGTCGGAGATTGCGTTGTGTTGCCCACAGACGCATACGATCGTGAGAATCACCATCCACTCCTAAGCCCAGCCCACGAATAACATGGTTCGATCTCAGGCTCCGGGCCACAGGAATTGACAGGATTCTTGCGGCAGGAAGAGTGCCGCCGAAGCCTGGGGCCCCGGGTTCCGGTCCGCCGGCTCCCATTTCCTTGTGCACCAGTCCGATATCTTCCTCGCCGGAGCTCTCCCCGCTGCATCGCGCAGCGCCCGCGGTTGTCGTAGGATCGCTCCACGCCGGGATGGCGGAACGGGTAGACGCAGGGGACTTAAAATCCCCTGGCCGACAGGCCGTGTGGGTTCGAGTCCCACTCCCGGTACCAGCGCACGGTCTCCTCTCCGCAGTCGGCGGGCCGCGGGCGGTGCCCGCCTCGCGTGGCCGGGGACGTGCCGCCCGCCAGGGCCCGCTCCCGGCCGCCGTTTTCGCCGGTGACGGCTTCCCCGGGCGAGTCCCCTGGAGATCGCGCGCCCGGGCCTCCCGTCGCCGGAGCGGGAAAGGGCCCGGAGCGCGGGATCAGCGGCCGGCGTCGGCGCGCTTGACGGCAAACCAGCTGTAGATGGTTGGCAGGACCAGCAGGGTGAGCAGGGTGGAGGTCACCAGCCCGCCGATGACCACCGTGGCCAGGGGCCGCTGGACTTCTGCGCCGGCGCTGGTGGCCATCGCCATGGGCAGGAAGCCGAGGGAGGCCACCATGGCGGTCATCAGCACCGGCCTGAGCCGGACGCTGGCGCCCTCGATGGCGGCATGTTCCGGATCGGCGCCCTCCCGGCGCTTCTGCTCGACGTAGGAGATCAGGACCACGCCGTTGAGCACCGCCACGCCGAAGAGGGCGATGAAACCGACGCCCGCCGAGATCGAGAAGGGATAGCCTCGCAGGGCGAGCGCCAACAGGCCGCCGGTGACGGCGAGCGGTACGTTGGTGAAAATCAGGATCGCCAGGCGTCCCGAGTTGAAAGTCGAGTAGAGCAGGACGAAGATCATCAGCAGGGCCAGCGGTACCAGTAGCGTCAGGCGCCGGGTGGCCGCCTGGAGGTTTTCGAACTGGCCGCCCCACTCGATGAGCCAGCCGGGTGGTAACTCGACATCCCGTTCCACCGCCGCCCGGGCCTCCTTGACGAACGAGGCCAGGTCGCGGCCCCGGACATTGCTCTCCACGTTGATCCGGCGACTGATATTCTCCCGGCTGATCTGCGCCGAACCGTCCTCGATGGAGATGTCGGCGAGCTGGGAAAGGGGGATCAAGCGTGCCCGCGCGTCACCTTCCGCGGGGCCGCGGACCCGCAGGTTCCGAACCTGGTCGAGGCTCTGCCGTACGTTGTCGGCCGCGAAGCGGACCTGCAGCACGAAGCGTTTCTGGCCTTCGAGCACCACGCCCAGTGACTTGCCGCCGATGGTCTCCACCACGTCGAGCACGTCCTGCGCGTTGATGCCGTGCCGGGCGATGGCTTCCCGGTCGACGCGGACGTTGAGCATCGGCAGGCCGACGGTCTGCTCGGCCTTGACATCGGCCGCGCCGGGAATCTTCTGGAGCACGGCCACCACCTCGTCGGCCTTGCGCTTCATCAGCTTGAGATCGTCGCCATAGATGTGCACGGCGATGTCCGAGCGGACGCCGGCGATCAACTCCTGCACCCGCAGCTCGATCGGCTGGGAGAAAGAGAAGATCGCGCCGGGTACGTTCTCCTTCATCGCCGCGTCGATGGCCTGGATCAGCTTTTCCTTGGTCTTGAAACGCCAGGTCTTGGGGGGCTTGAGAATCAGGTAGGTATCACTGATCTCCACTCCCATGGGATCCGTGGCGATCTCCGCCCGGCCCGTGCGGGAGACGACCGTTTCCACTTCCGGGAACTGTTCGAGGATCACCTTCTCGGCGATCAGGCTGACCCGGTTGGATTCCTCGAGAGAGATGCTCGGGGGACGCCAGATTTGCATCGCGATCGCGCCCTCGTCCAGGCGCGGGATGAACTCTGCGCCGAGGAAGGGGATGACGCCCAGGCTGGCGACGAAGAGGGTCAACGCGATGGTCGCGGTGATGATCTTCCAGCGCAGAGCCCGCTGAAGCAGAGGCTTGTAGAGTCGCTGAATCATCCGGAAGAGCAGGGGTTCCTTCTCGGAGACCTTCTTGATCAGCAGGCTGGCCAGCACCGGCATCAAGGTCATGGCGCAGACCAGGGAGGCGGCCAGGGCGAAGACCACCGTCAGGGCCATCGGACGGAACATCTTCCCTTCCACCCCCCGCAGGGCGAGGATCGGCAGGTAGACGATCATGATGATCCCGACGGCGAAGACCACCGGCCGGGCCACCTGGTGGGCCGCGGCGCGTACCTTCTCGATGTGGGGCACGCCCGTCTCGTGGCGTCGGCTGTGCAGGACCCGGACGATGTTCTCGATCATGACCACCGAACCGTCGACGATCAGGCCGAAATCGATGGCGCCCAGGCTCATCAGGTTGCCCGACAGGCCGGCGAATCGCATCGCGGTGAACGCCACGAGCATCGAGAGGGGAATGGCGGCCGAGACGATCAGGCCACCGCGAAGATTGCCCAGCAAAAGCAGCAGAATGACGATCACCAGCGCCCCGCCCTCGATCAGGTTCTTGGCCACCGTCTTGATCGTTCGGCGCACCAGGTCGGTGCGATCGTAGAAAGTCTCGATCGTCACGCCCTCGGGCAGCGTCTTCTTGATCGCCTCGATCTTCTGCTTGACGTGGTCGACCACGACGCGGGAGTTTTCGCCCATCAGCATCATCACGATGCCGACCACCGCCTCGCCGCGACCGTCGCGGGTCACGGCCCCTTGGCGGATCATGGGCGCAAACTCGACTTCCGCGATGTCGGAGACATAGACGGGTGTCCCCTGGCGATCGTGGGCCAGGACGATCAGGCCGATGTCCTCGAGGCTGGCGACCAGCCCCTCGCCGCGGATCAGGTATTGTTCTCCCTGGTGGGCGATGTAGCCGCCCCCCACGTTGCGGTTGTTGGCTTCTATGGCATCGAAGACCTCCGCGAGAGACAGGCCGTAGGCCGTCAGCCGCAGGGGGTCGATACTCACCTGGTAGGTCTTCAGTTCGCCGCCGAAGGAATTCACCTCGACGATCCCGGGCACCGAGCGAAGCTGGTAATTGACAAACCAGTCGAGGATGGTGCGGAGTTCCATCGGTGTGTAGCAGGCATCCGTGTCGGGCTCTTCCGGGCCGCACATGGGTTCCCCTCGCACCTCGAACTGGTAGATCTCACCCAGGCCGGTCGAGATGGGGCCCATCTCGGGCTCGCCGTACCCGTCGGGAATCTGCTCCCGGGCTGCTGTCAGCCTCTCGGCGACCAGCTGACGGGCCCAGTAGATGTCGCTGCCTTCCTCGAAAACGACGGTCACCAGTGAGAGGCCGAACTTGGAAACCGAGCGGATCTCCTCGACCCGTGGCAGGCCGCTCATGGCGGTTTCCACGGGGAAGGTGATGAAGCGTTCCACCTCCTCGGGGCCCAGGCCGGGGCTGTTGGTCAGCACCTGGACCTGGATGTTGGTCACGTCGGGAACGGCGTCGATGGGCAGCGTGTTGAGCGAGAAAACCCCGACGACCGCCAGCAGAAGCCACGACACGATCACGAGAAAGCGGTTGTTCAGCGAGAAATCGATGATGGCGTGAATCATACCGTTCTCCTCAGTGCGCGTGGCCCCCGCCCAGGGATTCCTTGGACAGCTCGGATTTGAGAGTGAAAGAACCCTGGATCACGACTTCCTCGCCGGCTTCGATGCCTTGCCGGATCTCGACGAAGCCCGATGCCTTGCGACCCGGTTCCACTTCGCGGGCCATGAAGCGACCTTCTCCCAGGCTGACGAAGACCAGGTACTCGTCGCCGTTGCGCTGTACGGCGTCTTCCGGGACAACCACCATGCCCGCGGATTGGGCGGGAGCGAGATGCGGATCGGAGATCTGCACGCGAACGAACATGCCGGGGCGCAGGGCGCCGTCGGCGTTCTTGACATCGATGCGGGCGCGAACGGTACGCGTGTCGGTGTCCACTTCGTCACTGAGATAGGTCACCTCGCCGATGAAAATGCGGTCGGGGTAGGCGTCGGCCCGGACGCGGATGTCGTCCTCGAGATGCACGTGCTGCAGGTTGCGCTCGTAGACGTCGATCCAGATCCAGACGGACGAGAGGTCGGCTATGGTGAAGAGCACCGAGTCGGTGGAGGCCATCTCGCCGAGGGAGATGTGCTTGCGGACCACCTTGCCCGCGATGGGAGCCCGGACTTCGTAGAGCGAAGACTGGGGATCGTCGTAATGAACCGCGGCCAGGGCGTCTTGATCCAGCCCGAGAAGATGCAGCCGTTCCTCGGCGGCGCGCAGTACGGCCGTGGCCTCGCGCAGGGCCGCCTGGGCGTCGAGAACCTCCCTCTCCGAGGAGATCCTCTCGGCGCGCAAGGACTCTTCCCGTTCGTAGTTCTGGAGGGCCAGCTCGCGGCGGGCCCGCGCCTGGAGATAGTCGGATTTGGCCTGCCCCAGCTCGATCGAGTCCATCACGGCCAGGACCTCGCCCGGGCGTACCCGGTCGCCGAGATCCGCGCGGGCCTCGACGATACGACCGGCGATGCGGGGGGTGACGTGGACCAGGCGGTCGCGATTGAAGTCCACTTGCCCGGTAGTCCTGATCTCCGCCGGGAGGTGGCGTCGCTGGGCGGTGGCGGTGCGAATCTCGGCTCGCGCGAGCAACCGGGGGGACAGTTCCACGATGCCGGGTTGGTGTTCGTCGTGGGCTTCCGCTTCGTGATCCTCTCCCGGTGTGTCGTGGTGCTCGTCCCCGGCGACCGGGTCGTGCCCGTCCCCGGTGGAGGCCGCCGGCGCTTCCCCCGAACAGGCGGCAAGAAAGGCCAGGAGCAGCAGGAGCAGGAGAAAGAGCGGGGCCGCGGATGCGGTGGGCTTGGCCGTCATCGGGAGGACTCCTCATGAAAGAGAACGGAGAGGTCGGTGCCGGACGCGAGATCGAGGCGGATCTTGGCCAGTCGGGCCCGGGCCACCGTGTCCACGTAGTCGCGCTGAGCCAGGGTGAACTCCCTGCGAAAGACGATCACCTCCGTCCAGCCGATCTTGCCCGCTCTCAGCGAGCGATTGAGAAGGTCGAGGTTCTGGTTGAGCGAGCCGAGAACTCGTTGTTCGAGATTGCGGGTGGCCGTGGACGCTGCGGTGAAGAGCGCGTAGGACTCGATGATTTCCCGCTGGACGCGGTTTTCCGCCGCCGACTTTTCGGCCAGGGTCTGCCGGAGGCCGGCGTCCGCCTCGGCGATGCGGCCGCGGTTGCGGTTGAAGACCGGGATCGACAGGGAGATGCCCGCGCCGAAAATGCGATCGGTCCCTTCCTCCCGGTCCCAGGACGCGCTCAGGCGGAGATCGGGGATCCGCTGGCGGCGGCGCAGCCGGCGGGCCGACTCGGCGGCGAGAATGCGGTCGCTGAACGCCGCCAGATCCGCGCGGCGAGTGGCGGCGACCCGCAGCAACTCGGAAAGCGGCGGCGTCCCGGAGCGAGGTACGGTGAGCGTGCCGGTCACCCGGGGCAGGGATTCGGGCGGCAGGCCGATGGTCTCGGCCAGCAGGGCCCGGGCCGCTTTGTAGGCGCCCTCGACCATGGAGAGCGAGAGCTCGTCCCGGCCGACCTGGGCCAGGGCCAGATTCATTTCGATCTGGGTCGCCTCGCCGGCCTCGAGACGGCGTCGGGTCACCTCGGCGAGGTTGCGGGTCAACTCGACGTTGGTGCGCTCGACTTCGAGCAGCTCCCGGGTGCGCAGGACTTCGACGAAAGCGGCACGGACGGTTGCCGCCAGCAAGCGTTCTGCGCGTCGCAGGCGATCGTCGGCGTCCGCCAGGAGGGCTTCGGCGCCGCGGATCTCGAGGCTTCGCTTGCCGCCGATGCTGATCTGCTGGGAGAGTTCGACGCTCCGGTCGGTGCTTGGCGTGCCTCCCCCCCTGCGGCGGCCCTGGCCGATGAAAAGCTCCGGGTTGTAGGGGTAGGTTTTCGCACTCTGGAGGCGGGCGCGAAGCCTGTCGACCTCGGCCCGTCGGGCACGCAGAGAGGGATGGTTCTCGATGGCGGTACGAACGGCCCGGCTCTCCGTCAGGGCCGGCGATGTGACGTCCTGCGTCGGGCCGGCCGCCACGGGCAGCGGCAACATCAGGAAGGCGCCGACAGCGGATAGGGGCGGGATCCAGGTCCAGGAACGGAGATGTGGCATGTTTCGGGCTCCCGTCGGGCGGCACGGCCGCCCTCGGTTCGTCGAACGAAAAACGTGCTGCGGAAAACAATCGCCGTCCGGCGGCCGGCCCCGGTTACGGAGGCGGGCGCAGGGCGGCGTCAGGGCAGCCGACGGGAGAGATCAGGCGCGCAGGACGATGGTGCGCAGAGCCGCCAGGGCGGTGCCGATCGCGGGGGGCGGGGGCGTTTCCAGAACCGCCTCGTTCGGCGGCAGAAGGGAGAGCGGGCCGGAGACGAGAGGCGTGAACAGGGCGACGGTGTCGCTCTTTCGGGTGGAGGTATAACGGCCTTCCCGGAGCGGCGGGAGATCGTTGCACGGCCCGCAGGCGAGGGGACCCGGCGCGCCCAGCATCAGGGGTGCGGGAGGCGCGTTCGGTGGTGTTCGCTCCTCCCCGGCCGCGGAAGCGTCCGCGCAACACAGACCCCATGGGGCGAACTCGAGGGCGCGGTGGCCGTCAGAGCCGATACACAGCACCATGCCCCCGCTCAGCGCGGGCAGCACGCCGACCTGGGATAGGATCAGCGTCGCCGCGAGCAGGAGTCTGAGGATCTTCTCACGCACCCATCGGCCCCTTTCACAGGAACCATGACGGTAAGTCCGGCCGGCGGTCGTGTCAAATCCGCCGCCGGGGGCCGCGGCCGGCGTTTCGCGACGTGACGAGCTGTGCTGGAATGGCCCCGTGTTTGGAGGTGACAGCGGTGAACCCGACAGTCTCGCGGCCCTCGGTTCTCTTTCTCTGCACCGGCAATTCCGCGCGCAGTCAACTCGCCGAGGCTCTCTTGCGGCATCTGGCTCCGGGGCGTTATCGGGTCCTCAGTGCCGGCACCCGGCCCGCTGCCCGGGTCCATCCCCTGGCGCTGGCCGTCCTCGAAGAGCAGGGGATCCCCACGGTGGGCCTGGTGCCCAAGTCCCTGGCGGAAGTGCGACGGACCGGGGACATCGTCCACCTGATCACGGTGTGCGCCGCTGCGGCCCGGGAGTGCCCCACCGGGTGGGCTGGGGTGAGGACGCACGAGCACTGGCCCCTCGAGGATCCCGCCGCGGCGGTTGGGGACGGTGAGCAGCGGCTCAACGTGTTCCGGGCGGCCCGCGACGAGATCGAGCGGCGAATCCTGCGCTGGCTGGAGCGCGGCGAGGCGTGCGGCTGAGCGGCGGCCGCGCGGCGCCGCGTCAAGGCCCGCTGTCAGCCGAAGATGCCGCGCTCGCGGGCCGCACTTTCCAGTTCGGCGCGGAAGTCGGGGTGAGCGATCTGGATCAGGGCCTCACAGCGTTGACTCAGGTTTTTGCCGAAGAGGTGGGCTGTACCCCACTCCGTGACCACGTAGTGCACATCGGCCCGGGTCGTGACTACCCCGGCTCCCTGCTGCAGGAAGGGAACGATACGCGATTGACTGCCCTTACGGGCCGTCGAGGGGAGTGCGATGATCGGTTTGCCGCCCTTGGCCTTGGCCGCGCCCCGGATGAAGTCCACCTGCCCACCGAATCCGGAGTAGATCCGAGGGCCGATGGAGTCCGAGCAGACCTGGCCCGTCAGATCGACCTCGATGGCCGAGTTGATCGCCACCATGTTCTCGTTCTGGCTGACGATGAAGGGATCGTTGACATAGTCGCAGGGATGGGCTTCGATCATCGGATTGTTGTCGAGAAAGTCGTACAGCTGCTGGGAGCCGAGGGCGAAGGTGATCACGACTTTGCCCTGGTGCAGAGTCTTGCGGGCTCCCGTGATCACGCCGCGCTCGATGGCGTGCATGCAGCCGTCGGAGATCATCTCGGTGTGCACCCCCAGGTCCTTGATGCCGTCGAGGGATTCGTAGACCGCGTCGGGGATGCCGCCGATGCCCATCTGCAGCGTGCATCCGTCCTCGATCAGGGGCAGGATGTTCTGGCCGATCTGCCGTTCGACCTCGGAGATCGGCCGGGCGGCCAGCTCGGGCAAGGCCTCGGTGTGTTCCACGATGGCGTCCACCCGGCTGACGTGAATGAAGGAATCACCGAGGACGCGTGGCATCTTCTCGTTGACCTGGACCACCACCTTGCGGGCCGCAGCGCAGGCTGCCTGGGCCGCCATGGTTTCCACGCCGAGGCTCATGAAGCCGTGTTCGTCGGGAGGGGAGGCCATGACCATCGCCACGTCCAGGTCGATGATCTTCTCCTTGAACAGGCGTGGAATGTGGTGCAGGAAGACGGGCACGTAGTCGGCCCGCCCCGAATTGACCGCTTCGCGGTCGGCCGGGCCGACGAAAAGGGAGTTGTGGCGGAAGTGCCCCTCCATCTCGGGAGCCGAAAGAGGGTCCTCTCCGAGCAGCAGCACGTGATTGAGCTGCACGTCGTGCAGGGCCTCGTAGTCTTCGGCCAGGGCTCGCACCAGAGCCATGGGGATCGCCGCGTTGCCGCCGTAGTAGACCCGGTTACCGCTTTCGATGAGGCTGACCGCGTCCTTGGCGGAGCGGACCTTGCGCTTATAGAGATCGAGCCAGGCCATGACGTGTTCTCCTCGGGTCGTCCTCAGTCGAGCATTTCATGAAGGGCAGTGGCCTTGAGGCCCACGGCGGCGGCGGCGGCTTCGTTGACCATTCTTCCGCGGTAGAGGTAGACGCCCTCGGCCAGTCCCGGGTGGACGCGCAGGGCGCGCTCGATGCCGGCGTTGGCCGTGCCTACGATCTGGTTGATGGCCGCGATGGTCAGGGCCCGGGACGCGGTACGCGGAACGTTGGTCGTCATGTTGGGCACGCAGTAGTGGGTCACTCCGCCGACCTGGAAGGTCGGATTGTCCGGGGTGGTGGGTCTGCTGGTCGCCACGCAACCTCCCTGGTCGATCGACACGTCGATGATCACGCTGCCGCGTTTCATGGTGTCGACCATTTCTTCCGTGACCAGGTAGGGGGTGCGTCCGCCCGGAATCATCACGGCTCCGATCAGGACATCGGCGATCGCCGCGTAGCGGCGCAGGTTGCGGGGCGAGGCGAGGGCCGTGACCAGGTGCTGACCGTTGCCGGCGATGGCTTCCCGCAGCCGGGGAAGGTGCGAGTCGAGGACGATCACATGGGCGCCGAGGGCGGTCGCCGTCCGGGCCGCCGTCATCCCCACCGTACCCGCTCCGAGGATCACCACCGTGGCGGGCGGCACTCCCGGCACGCTCCCGAGAATGATGCCGCGGCCGCCCTCTTCGTGTTCGAGCAGGCGGGCCGCCATGGAAATCGCCAGTCGGCCCGCGATTTCGCTCTGGGAGGTGAGGACCGGCCGGTGGCAATCGCCCGAGTCGCATTCCACCAGTTCGTAGCCGATGGCCGTGATCTCCCGTTCGACGAGTTCCACCAGCACCTCCCTGGGCGTGACGGCGAGGTGGTGGAAACTCAGGACGGCCGTACCCGGATTGAGGAAGCGGGCCTCCTCGACGTCGAGGCTCCCGACCCGGCAGAGCAACTCGGAGCGTCCGTAGACCTCGTCAGGGCGATAGACGATGGTTGCGCCGGCCCCCACGTAGTCTTCGTCGGAGAAGTGGGAGTCTCTACCGGCATCCCGCTCCACGTACACCTCGTGACCCTGGTGGACGAGCCGGGAAACGCCGAAGGGGGTCAGACCCACCCGGTGCTCGTGGCGCAACCTCTCCTTGGGAACGCCGATTCTCATGGAAGTCTCCTTGGACCCACGTACACAGGCCCCCGGCCGGCAACGCCGCGGCCGGCGGCGGGGCGGGCCTTGCGGCCCTTCGGGCCGGCCTTCGCGGCGTCCCGCCTGGCCTGTCCCCGGTTGTCGCGGGTCGAAAGCACTGGCTGCCTCCGGTCTCGAGTGGCATGCGGACCTGGGCTGCGAAAATACGAAAAAAGGAGCGGGAGGCAGAAGAATAGCTCCCGAACCCGATGGAGGCCAGTACTTTCAGCAGCTATCGTGAGCCTCGGCACGGAACCCGCGCAGCAGGCGCCGGGGCGTCGATCCGGGCGTTCCTCGCCACGGAGTCCAAGGAGGGGAAGGGCATGTCTCGATTCGCCGTACCGCGGCTGGCTTCCATCGGCCGGGGAGATCTGGACGGCTTCTTCGGCCTGATGGTCGACAACCTGCTTCAGTTCCTGGTGATCTACGCCCTGTGCACCGGGCTCTGCGGCTTTCCTCCCGATTTCGTTCTCACCCGCATCTTTCCCGGCGCGGCCCTCTCCCTGATCGTGGGCAACCTCTACTACGCCCGGCTCGCCCGCAGGCTCTCCCTCGAGCGCGGCCGGCCGATGACGGCGCTGCCCTACGGCATCAACACGGTCAGCCTCTTCGCCTACGTCCTCTTCGTCATGGCACCGACCTACGCCGAACTGGCGGCGGATCCCGCCGTTTCGGCCGAGCAGGCGGCCCGCACCGCCTGGCAGGTGGGACTGGTGGCCTGCCTGCTTTCCGGACTGATCGAGGCGGCAGGGGGTTGGGGCGCGGGCTGGGTGCGGAAGATCACGCCCCGGGCGGCCCTGCTCTCCACCCTGGCCGGCATCGCCATCGGCTTCATCTCGATGGAGTTCATCCTGCGCTCCTTCGACAAGCCCCTGATCGCCCTGGCTCCCCTGGCCCTGGTGCTGGTCACCTACCTCAGCCGGGTGCGTTGGCCGGGGGGGCTGCCCGGCGGGCTGATCGCGGTGGCCGTGGGTACGGCGCTGGCCTGGTTGATTCGCCTCGCCGGCTGGCCCGGAGGGGTCGGCGTCGGTGGTGAGAACCTGTTGGCCGGCGCTGGTTTTCACCCGCCGATGCCGGCTTTGGGCGATCTGTCGGCGGCTCTCGCCAGTCCCCACGTCTGGGGGCGGATCTCGATCATCGTGCCGATGGGGCTGATCAATCTCCTCGGTGCGCTGCAGTGCATCGAGTCTGCGGAGGCGGAGGGCGACAGTTACCCGGAGCGCCCCTGCCTGGTGGCCAACGGGGTGGGTTCAGTGGCGGCCGCCTGCTTCGGCTCGTGCTTTCCCACGACGATCTACATCGGCCATCCAGGGTGGAAACGCATGGGAGCCGGTTGGGCCTATTCGGCGGCCAACGGCATCTTCTTCGGGTTGCTGGCTCTTTTCGGCCTGATCGGTCCGATCGCCCGGATCGTGCCGGTGGAAGCGGCGATGGCGATCCTGGTCTGGATCGCGGTCATCATCACCGCGCAGGCCTTCACGGCCACGCCCGCGCGCCACGCTCCCGCCGTGGTGTTGGGTCTTTTGCCGGGCCTGGCCGCCTGGGGTTGGCTGCTGGTGGAGATGACCACCGGCAGCGCGCGGCTCGCCGGCCGCCTGGTGGAGGGGGCCACCCTGCCGGTGCTGGTGGAGGACCTCTCCCGGACCACCTTGCCTTACGTGGGCGGGCTGCTGACCCTCAAGGCCGGGTT
Source organism: Acidobacteriota bacterium (assembly GCA_030949985.1). NCBI lineage: Bacteria > Pseudomonadati > Acidobacteriota > Acidobacteriota bacterium. Next base: position 25,528 of record JAUZRX010000104.1, on the reverse strand, counting down.
TCTCTTCTCCGCCACCTTCCTGGCCGCCATCGGCGTCTTCCTCGCCGAGCGTCGCTTCGGCACGGCCGCGTTCTGGGCGCTGGTCGCCGCCGCCTTCACCTGGGTCGGCCTGATGCATGCCTACACCATCACCCCCGCGGCGGTGCGGGAGGAGATCCGCCCCGGATTCGCCTGGCCGATGGCCGTGGGCTATCTTGCGGTGGCCGCCGTCGCCCTGGCGGCGCGCTTGCTGGCCCGGCCCGTCGAGGAGACGGCCGAAAAGGGGACATGATGCCCTCCACGGCGGATTTCAAGAAAGGCACTCGCCTGCTGATCGACGGTGAGCCCTGGGCGGTGGTCGAGCACACCCTGCAGACGCCCTCGGCCCGCGGCTCGGCCACCCTGGTCCGGGCCCGTTTGCGGCACCTGCTCAGCGGCCAGGTACTCGATCGCACGTTCAAGGCCGGCACGGTCTTCGAGAGTCCGGACCTGACCTACCGACCCGCCCAGTTCCTCTACGCCGACGGTGAGGACCTGCACTTCATGGACGAAGAGTCCTACGAGCAGTTCGCCCTTCCCGTCGCCGGCCTGCCGGAGGTGGCGCCGTGGCTGGAGGAGGGTATGACCGTGCGGGCGGTCCACTTCCAGGGCCACGTCGCCGCGGTGGAACTGCCCCGCACCCTCGAGGTGGAGGTACTCGACACCGAACCGGCGGTGAGGGGCAACACCGCCGCCGGCAAGGTGATGAAGAAGGCCACGGTGGCGGGAGGGGTGGAAATCCAGGTCCCGCTCTACCTGGAAAAGGGAGAGCGGATCGAGGTCGACCCCCTCGAGAAGCGTTACCTGCGCCGCGCCTGAACTCCCGGAGGATCAGAAGTTACGAGCGAAGCCGATCGCCAGCTCGGTGGTCTTGACCGTGCGCTCCCGGATGTTGACCAGGCGATGGAAGCGCCGCGCCCTCAGGTCGACGAAGGCGTTCCACTTCTCCCCCAGCTTGAAGTCCTTGCGCAATCCGAGGTAGTAGGTGGCTCCGCTGCCGCCGTCCTGCTTGATGCCGGAGGCCCGTCCGTAGACCTGGTTGAGGAAGGCGTCGTCTTCCTGGGTCGCGGCCCAGCCCAGGCCCATGGGGATCCCCAGCTCGAAGCTGCCGATGTTGATCTTCGGGATCAGTGTGAAGTCGAGGAAGATCACGGTGGTCGAGACGTCGCCGTTTTCCGTGTTGAGCATGGTGCCCGGGGAGACGCTCAGGCGGGTTTCGAAGCTCACCCTTTCGTTCAGGTCGACCAGATAGAACAGGCCGACGGTCATCTCGTCGTCCAGCTCCGCCTGGAATCCATCCTGAACCAGCTCGGAGGCAAGGTCGCCCACCATGTAGCCGACGGTCAATCCCCAGGCCTGGGGGGGGGGCGCTTCGTCTTCCTGGGCAAAAGCGAGGCCGGTGCCACCGATCAACAGCAGGGTCAGTCCCAGCAGAGCCACTACCTTCCGGACCATTCTCTCTCTCCTCTGTGCCGCGCGGCCGCCGAGGTATCCGGAGGCAGTCGGGCCGCTGCGAGACGCGAGATTATCCACCAGGCGAGGCCTTCTGTCATGTCTCCCTGTCGATCTCGCGCGGAGCGGGCACCCCGGCCGTCACCGGCCGCCGGTCCGCGGTAGCATGGGAGACGGACCCGGGGGCTCGTCCCCGGGGGAGGATCGCGATGCTGTCCCGCTACTGGCTTCCCTGCCTGGCAACTTTCGCCATTGTGACGGCCTGCGCGGGGGGGGGGGACCTGGCTCCTCCGTCCCGGGAGGAGATTTACAGTCTCTTCCATCTGCTGCTCTGCCAGGAGGATCGTCCGCCCGCGGACGAGCTTCCCCTGGCGGTGTGGGTCCTTCCCCCTGACAAGCCCTCCTACTACCGGCCCGCCGACGCCGCCGAGCGGGCCGCACTCTTCCTGCCGCCTCCCCTGGCCGACATCGAGGTCGGGGGGCTGCGTCAACGGCGCTACCCGGCCTGGCGGGTCGAGCTCTTCGCCCTCGAAAAGGGGCGGCGTGGAGCGACTTTCCTGGCTGACGTGGTGCGACTGGACGGAGAGTTGGCCGCCATCATGCACTGGCGGCCGGCCCTGAAGACCGAAGACGGCGCCCGGCTGCCCGATTTCCGGCCCCACCCGGGCCGGGGTGAGGATGTCTCCGGCGCTGTCGCCGTGGTCGTCTTCCCGCCCTGGGCCGTCACTCCCCGATGAGCGAGGATTCCTGTTGAACAGCCATGAAATCACCATCGAAACGCCGGGAGGCGAGATTCACCTCGAAACCGGCCGTGTCGCGCGCCATGCCGACGGCGCGGTCGTCTTGCGTCACCGCGACACCGTGATCCTGGCGACCGCCGTGGCGGCCTCCGAGCCCCGGCCGGGGGTGGGCTTCTTCCCGCTCACGGTGGAATACCGCGAGAAGCTGTCCGCCGCGGGCCGGATTCCCGGTTCCTACTTTCGCCGGGAGGGGCGCATCACCGATGCGGAGGTCCTGGTCTCCCGCCTGGTGGACCGCACGATCCGCCCGCTGTTCCCCAAGGGGTTCGCCTGCGAGACCCAGGTCCTGCTGACTGTCCTCTCGGCCGACGAGCAGGTCGAGCCCTCGGGCCTGGCCATCGTCGCCGCCGCGGCGGCGCTGGAGGTCTCGGACATCCCCTTCTCGGGGCCCGCCGCGGGGGTGCGCATCGCCCGCGGCGCCGGCAAGTGGAAGGTTTTCCCCAGCCGCCGCGATCGCCTGGGGGCCGAAGTGGACCTGGTGGTGTCGGCCTCCGGCAAGGGCCTGGTCATGGTCGAGGGGGAAGCCCGGCAGGCCACCGAGGAGCGCGTGGTCGCGGCCCTCGAACGGGGCGCCGAGGTCTGCCGCAGCCTGGCGGGAGGGATCGGGGAACTGGGCCGCCGCGTCGGGCGTTCGCGGCGGGAGTGGACCCCGCCGGAGGTGGACGAGGAACTCGCCGCCCAGGTGGCCTCCCGGGCCGCCGAACCCATCGACCAGGCCCTCGGGAAGGGGTCGAAGGCCGAGCGGCGAACGCTCCTCGAGCAGATTCGCCGGGATGTGTTGGCGGCTCACGCGGAGCGGGAGGAGGAAGCCGCGGCCCTCTTCGAGGCCGAAGTGGCGCGGCGGCTGCGCGCGGCCATCGTCTCGGAGGGGCGGCGGCCCGACGGTCGCGGTCCGGAGGAGATCCGCGCCATCACGGGGGAAGTCGGATGGCTGCCGCGGCCCCACGGATCGGCGATCTTCACCCGGGGCGAGACCCAGGCGCTGGTCACGTGCACCCTGGGGACGGTGGGTGACGAGCAACGCTACGAAACTCTCGAGGGCAGCGCCAGCCAGCGCTTTTTGCTGCACTACAACTTTCCCCCCTACTCGGTCGGGGAAGTGCGGCCCCAGCGGGGGCCGGGTCGCCGGGAAATCGGTCACGGGGACCTGGCCCACCGGGCACTTTCCCCGGTGCTGCCGGAGGCAGACGATTTCGCCTATACGATTCGCCTCGTCTCCGACATCTCCGAGTCCAACGGTTCGTCGTCGATGGCGACGGTGTGCGGCGGCTGCCTGGCGCTGATGGACGCGGGGGTGCCGATCCGCGCCCCGGTGGCGGGCATCGCCATGGGCCTGATCCACCAGGCCGGGGAATACGTCGTGCTATCCGACATCCTGGGTGAGGAAGACCATCTCGGCGACATGGATTTCAAGGTGGCGGGAACCCGGGAAGGCATCACGGCGATCCAGATGGACAACAAGCTGGGAGCCTTGCCCGAAGAAGTGCTGTCTCGGGCGCTGGAGCAGGCCCGCCGCGGGCGCGAGCATATTCTCGGCGAGATGGAGAAGATTCTCGATCGGCCCCGCGACGATCTGGCCGCTTCGGCACCGCGGGTGCAGACCCTGCGTATCCGGCCGGAGCGTATCGGCGCGGTGATCGGTCCGGGGGGCAAGACGATCCAGGAGATCCAGGCCAACGCCTCCTGCCGCATCGATATCCAGGACGACGGGCTGGTGCGGATCTACTCGGAGGACGCCATCGGAGCCCGCAAGGCCCGCGCCCGCATCGAGGCGTTGACCCTCGAGCCTGAAGTGGGGAAAGTCTACGACGGCAAGGTCATCGTCGTCCGGGACTTCTTCGCCGTGGTGCAGATCGCGCCCGGCGTGGAGGGCCGACTCCACGTCTCCGAACTCGAGAACCGCCGTGTGGGCAAAGTCTCCGACGTGCTCTCTGTCGGCGACGAGACCCCCGTTCGGGTCCAGGGTGTCGATCGGCAGGGCCGTATCGTTCTTTCCCGGCGGGCTGCGCTGGCGGCCGGCTGAGGGCGCGTTCGAGAGGTTCGACCCGGAGACGCGGCGGGGCGCTCCCGCGCCGCCGGCCCGCCCGCGCTCCGGGGCGAGAGGTCATGGGAGCGAGTCACGCCGTCCAGTTCCTGGCCGACCAGATCACCGTTCCGAAAAGAAGATCCGCCAGGGTGGCTTCGTCCGGCAACTCGATGGCGCGCGGTGGTTCGACCCGGGTGGGCAGGGGGAGCAGGAGCAAGGTGGAGCCGCTCACGCAGGCCCGGGACAAGAGCAGGTCATCGCCCTGGCGGAAGGCGTGAATCCGGGAAGGGTCGAAGGCGGAGGGCCGGCGGTCGACCACCACCACGTCCTGGGAGCCGATCCAGCAGGCCACGTCCCGGGTCATGGATTCGGTGGCTCGCAGGGCGACCAGGTCCCGGCCGGACGTTCGTCCGAGCAGCCGCGGGTCGAGGGCCAGCAGGCATTCCACGTCTTCGGCCGGCGGCGGTGAGGCCTCGCAGCGGCTGCCGGGGGCGAGGAGCGGGATCCGCAGGGGGGTCAGCAGGTCGTCGTCGGCAAGCGCGTAGCTGACGCCGAAAGGACGATTTTCGCGCCGGGGCGGCCGGCCGGGGGGGCGTCGGGGGGCCGCGGTGACGGTCGGGGCCGTGGAGTCTTCAGTGGGGGGGGACAGGGGGAGGGGCTCGACACTGGCGTACTCCCGGGCGCGCATCACCACCTCGCGGGTGGTGGCGTCCATGCGGGCCGTCGCCGCCCAGATCCGGTAGACGTCTTCCTTTTCGCCCAGCACCTGGGCCAGGCGTACCGCCACCTGTTCCGAGGGGACCTTCTCGCCGTGTTCGATCAGGGAAATGTAGGAGGGGCTGACACCCGCCCGCCGGGCCAGCTCCGTGCCGGTCAGGCCCCGGCGTAGGCGCAGGGTGCGGATGCGGCGATGCAGATCCATGGAACCTCCCGTGACTAACCCGTGCGCAGTTGCAGTAAAGTCTACGCTGGGTCTGGAGGCGGGACAACTACTCGGCGCCTGGGCCATTCCGCCAGCAGCCGGCAAAAAAGGCCGAAGTCGAGCAGGGCTTCGAGGCTGCGGGGCAGGGCGTCGAGCAGGTGCGGGCTGGCCAGGACGATGGTCTTGGTCCGGGCGCGGGTCAGGCTGACGCAGAGCCGGCGGGGCGAGAAGAAGAACCGGGCGTCGTGGCGCAGGGCCCCGGGGTCGGAACAGGCCAGGCTGACGATCACCGCTTCGCGTTCCTGGCCCTGGATGCGTTCGACCGTGTCGACCACGGGCAGGTCGGCCTCGCTTCCGAGTCGGTGGCGCAGGCGTCGCAGGATCTCCCGGTTCTGCCGGCGGAAGGGTGAGATCACGGCGACCTCCTCCGCGGGCAGTTCGTGGTGCACCAGCAGTTCTTCGACCAGCGCGGCCGCAAGGTCGGCCTCGGGAGGGCAGTGGCTCCGGTAACCTTCGTGGTCCATGGGCACCACCAGGGCTGCGGGGTCGGGGGCGAGCACCTCGTCGTAGCGGCCCCCGGGCCGGGTGGGCAGTGTCCGGCGCGCGGCGGCGGCGGTGGGTTCGAGGCGGCCGCCGTAGAAGGCTTGGGAGGGAAAGGAGCAGATCGCGCTGTTCAGGCGGTGGGTACGGTCGAGCATCACCGGTGGCGCCAGGGGGCGCAGGTGTTCGAAGAGGGACCGGCGGGCCAGGTCTCCGTGTTCGGCCAGGGTCACCGGTCCCAACTGCCGATCATCGCCGAAGAGCAGCCAGCGGCAGGCCGGTCGCAGGGCGCAGGGGGCGTGGGAGAGGGGCACCTGGGCGGCCTCGTCCACGATCACCCGCGTGAAGCTGCCGGCTTCGAGGCCGGCGGCCGAGAAGAGCGTCGCCCCGATCACCTGGCCCCCGCGTTTCCCGGGCTGGTTCAGGGCGCCCCGGGTGCCCCGCAGCACCCGGATGCCGGCCTGCTCGAGCTGCCATCTCTGTCCCGGTCGCGGGTTGAGCCGGGCGAGGGGGAGTTCCAGGCCGAAGGGCTCCGCCACCCGGGCCAGGGCCAGCAGGGCGTTGTCCACCGCCCGGTGGGTCAGGGCGGTGATCAGCAGTCGCTCTCCCCGCCAGGCCAGGGCCGCGGCCAGCAGCGCCAGCAGAAAGGTCTTGCCCGTGCCCGGGGGGCCCTGGATCAGTTGCACCGGCCGGCTGGCCCAGCCCGCCGCATAGGCCTCCTGCTGGGCCGACTCCAGGGCCAGGCCGCGAGCCTCCAGCCGGCGCAGGGAATCTTCGGCCCGCTCGCGCTGCCGCGGGTCCACCTGGAGCTGAAAAGTGCCGCAGAGCACCTGGGCGACCGCCCGGCTCGCGGCGTCCGTGCCCCGGAACACCTCTTCGACGGCGCGGCCCAGGAAGGTGCTGAGATCCACCTCGCCCCTGTCGAGTACGACGCTCCGGCCGCCGGTCGGCAGGGCCGGGTCGATTCGCCGCTGATCCTCGCCCCAAAGGCACTGCAGCAGCACAGTGCCTCCGTCGTCCTCCTCCACCAGCCGCATTTCCGGCTGTCGGTGGGGGTCGGCCCCGGAGCCGATGCGCAGCAGGTCCCCCGGGCGGAACCGGGACGTGTTCTCGGCGAAGTGCAGAGCCAGGAGGTTGGGGCTCCGCCAGCCCAGTACGCGGCCGCCTGCCAGCGCGTCCCCCGAGGCGATGCGACTGGCCAGAGGCTGGGACCAGAGTTCGTCGAGATCGAGGGCTCCGGCCAGCCGTTCCCGCTGGAGATAGGTCAGCAAGGCCTGTCGAATGTCGGCCGGGTCGAAGGGGCCTTTCATCGGGGCCGCCGGGGAGGGCGATGGGGTTGGGCGAGGATCCACCCGAGTATGGCGGCGAGTTGGTCCAGGTCGCTTCGGCAGCGGGCCTCGATGGCTTCCCGCAGGGCGGGGTCCTCGCCCTCCCGCAGCGTCTCCGCGAGGAGGAAGGTATCGGAGCCTTCCCCCGGCCAGGGCAGGGGCCGTCCGCGGAGGGCGGCAGCCACCTGTTCACGCCGGTAACGCCAGACAGGCAGCCAGGCGGCGCCCCGGCGGAGCGTGGAACGCAGGTCCCACAAGCGGCGGGAGAGGGCCTCGAGGGCCGCGGGTTCGAGGCCTGCCTCGTCCCCGAGGCGCGCGAGGGCCGCCGGCGCGGCGCCGCCGAAGTGGAAAAGCCGGCCCCCGTTGTTCCGGGCGGCCTGCTCGAGGGCCCCGGCAGCGGCCCGGCACTCGTCCGGCGAGGTCAACAGCCGGACCGTGCCGCTGGCCGGCGCGGCGTCAAGGGAGCGCCAGGCCAGGGTCAGCACCGCGCCCGCCTGCAGGGGGTCGCGTTCCGCCTCCAGCAACAGTCCGCCCTCCACTTCGGGAAGCTCGAGGGGGCGCGACAGCTCCACCCGGCCCTCGCACAGGGCGCGCGCCTGGGGGACGAGTCGTTCGAGATCGAGAGGCGGCCGCCGCGGGTCCCCGGTCCCCGGCTCGAGGCGGGCGAGCGCGTCGAGGCTCCGCACCCCGCGAGCCTCGAGCAGACGCCGCCGGGTGGGAGTCATGCCATCCACCAGGGAAAGGTCGGCCCGCTCCACCAAATCCGGCAGGCAACGGCCCCGCCACGGGCAGGTCCCGCAGGCCGGACAGAGGAAGGGAGAGGTGGTTTCCCGGCCATCGATGATGCGCTGGACGCGGCTGAGCACCTCTCGCGTGGCGGGGAGCAGCCGATCGAGAGGCAACTCCACCCGGCGGGAGTCTCCCATCACGAGAAAGCCGGTCTCCGGCAGGCGGCCCTGGGCCGCCTCCAGCAGCAGCGCGCTGAAGCCGACCTGCAGCGCCTGGTGGGCCTGGGGTACGAGGCCGGCCTTGATGTCGCCCGGTCGATAGTGGTGGTCACCGAGCTCCGATGCGCCCGGGGTCCGCTCCAGCAGGTCGGGGACCGCCAGCCGTCGCCCGTCCTGGACAACGCCCTGGTAGATGCCGGGAACCCGGGCCCGCATCAGTTCCAGGGTGGCCCGGGCTCCGGCCTCGAAGTCTCCCGGGGGGTAGACCGGTTGGGGCCAGCCCAGCGTCTCTGCCACCTGCCGTTCGAAGTCGAGGCCGCGGCGCATCAACCGCTGCCGGGCAGCGCTGGGGGGATCCCGCTGATCGGGGCCCAGGCGGCGCTCGAGATGAACGCGATGGGGGCAGAGGGCCAGATCGTGGAGATCGGTGGCGCGGATGCGTCCCGGGGGCGAACTCACCGGGGCTGAAAGAGCTCGGTCTCCACGGCCTCGCAGAGGATATGCCCGAGCAGGATGTGGATTTCCTGGATGCGGGAGGTCTTCTGGGCGCCGACGACGATGGCGTGATCCACCATCGCGCGCAGCTCGCCGCCTTCACGGCCGAGCAAGCCGATGGTCTCGATGTCGTGTTCGCGGGCGGTGCGGACGCCCTGGATCACGTTGGGCGACTGGCCGGAGGTGCTGATGGCGATGGCCAGGTCGCCCTTGCGGCCGAGGGCTTCGATCTGGCGCGAGAAGATCTGCTCGAAGCCGGTGTCGTTGGCGATCGCCGTCAGGGCCGAGGTATCGCAGGTCAAGGCGATGGCGGCCACGGCGGGGCGATCTTTCTCGAAGCGGCCGGTCAGCTCGGCGGCGATGTGCTGGGCGTCGGCGGCCGAGCCGCCGTTACCGAAGAGCAGGATCTTCCCGCCTTGCTGAACGCAGCGGACGATGCGCGTGGCGACGCGGCTGACGTCCTCGGCGCAGCGGTCGAAGAAGCGGTTGACGAGAAAGGAATGTTCTTCGGCGATCTTGAGGATCTGGCTACGGTTCATGGCGGGCTCCCGGAGGGTCGAGTCCATTATCGCCCCTCCTCGGGGCGGGCGCCCGCCGCCGGGTCCGCTGGTATAGAATGGAGGCCTGCCGCCGGCGCCTGCCGCGCGAGGAGAATGGTGATGAGCCAGCGCCAGCCGTCGTCATCCGGAGGGTCGATTCTGGTCGACCGCATGAGGGCCCATGGCGTGCGTGTGACCTCCCCCAGGCGGGCCATCGCTCGCGTGCTGGAGACGGCCGAGGACCACCTGGACGTGGAAGAAATCACCGTTCGGGCGCGTCGGCTGGACCCCAGCGTGCACCGGGCGACGGTCTACCGGACCCTTGGACTGCTCAAGGAGCTGGGCCTGGTGGACGAGCTCGACCTGCTGCACATGCGGGGCGATCGGCACTTCTACGAGATTCGCTCCGGCGGTCAGCACGCCCACGTGATCTGCACGGCTTGCGGCGCCGTGCTCGAGCCGGGAGGGGCCATCATGGAGCGCTGCGTCGATCGGCTCCGGGAGGCCACCGGTTATGCCATCGCTTTCTACCGGCTCGAGGCCGGGGGGCTGTGCCCCGAGTGCAGCCGCCGGCAGAGCGCGGAAGAGGCCTGAGCGTTTCCATCCTGGAAAAAGTCGATCGCATACCGACGAGGACGTCACGGAAACGGAGAAAGAAACATGTCTTGTGTATCCCGGGCTGTGACCACCCGGCTGGAACGGGCGTCGTGGATCCGCCGGATGTTCGAAGAAGGCGCGCGGCTGAAAAAAGAGCTTGGCGCCGACAAGGTCTTCGACTTCACCCTGGGCAATCCCGAGGTGGAGCCGCCCCCGGTGGTCCAGCGGGCCCTGGGCCGGGTGCTCGACGGTGCCGCGCCCGGGCAGCACGCCTACATGCCCAACGCGGGATTCCCAGCTGTGCGCGCGAGGCTGGCCGAACAGCTCAGCCGGAAGACCGGTCTCGACTACGACGAGCACCACGTGCTGATGACCGTCGGTGCGGGAGGAGCGCTCAATACGGTGCTCAAGGCCCTGCTCGACCCTGGGGACGAGGTGATTCTGCTCGCTCCCTACTTCGTCGAATATGGTTTTTACGTGGCCAACCACGGGGGGCGGGTGGTGCTGGTGGAAACCGACGAGGATTTCCAGCTCGACATTCCGGCCATCGAGGCCGCCCTCACGGCGCGCACCAAGGCCATCCTGCTCAATTCCCCGAACAATCCCACCGGTGTGATCTACAGCGCCGAGAGCCTTGCGGCCCTCGACGCCATGCTTCGCCGCCGCGCTCCCGACGTGGTGGTGATCAGCGACGAGCCCTACAAGGCGCTGACCTTCGACGGACTCGAGGCGCCGGAGGTGCCGGCCTGCATCGAGCGCTGCGTGATCGCCACGTCCTGGTCCAAGGCGCTGGCGATTCCCGGTGAGCGCATCGGCTACCTGGCGATTTCCCCGCGCATCCCCGCTGCCCGTCAGCTCTTCGACGCCTGCTGCTTTACCCAGCGGACCCTGGGGTTCGTCAACGCCCCGGCCCTTTGGCAGCGAGTGGTGGGGGAAGTGGGTCTCGACGACACGGTGGAGATCGGTCCCTACCAGGAAAAACGGGACCTCCTGTGGGAGGGGCTGACCCGGATGGGCTACCACTGTGTGCGACCCTCCGGGGCCTTCTACCTCTTTCCGCGGACTCCCGATCCCGACGACGTGGCTTTCGTGCGGCGCCTCCAGGAGGAGGGGATCCTGGCCGTTCCCGGCTCCGGCTTCGGGAGAGGCGGACACATGCGCCTGGCCCTCACGGTGCCCCGGGAAACCATCGAGCGCTCCCTCCCCGGCTTCGGGAAGGCCCTGCGCGCCGGGGCCTGAGAGGACCGGTACGGTTCTGCGGCGTCAGGCGGAGTGATCGCGATCCAGCGCGTCGCGCAGGAAGGCGGCGGCGTCTTCCGGTGCGGTGGGGTTGATGTAGAGCCCCGTACCCCATTCGAATCCCGCCAGGGGGGTCAGCCGGGGCAGGATCTCCAGGTGCCAGTGGAAGTCGTGCGCCAGGGTCACCCAGAATCCCGCCCGGGGAGCCGCCGCCCGGGTGTTGGGTGCGTTGATCAGCATCCAGTTCAGCGGCGGATTGCCGAGCACCACGTCGAGGCGTCGGAAGACCTGCTGGAGGTGGGCCGAGAGGGCCTCGAGGGTCGCCTCGTCGGCATGGACGAACTGGTACTGGTGCCGGCGGGGATAGACGTGTAGTTCGTAGGGAAAACGGGAGGCGTAGGGTGCGAAAGTGACGAAAGCCTCGTCCACTTGCACCAACCGCGCGCCGTCGGCCAGCTCCTGGTCGATGATGTCGCAGAACAGGCAGCGCTCTTTGATGTGGTAGTAGCTGCGGGCCGAGCTGAGCTGGCGACTGACCCGCAGGGGCGTGACCGGCGTGGCCACGATCTGCTGGTTGGGGTGATGGACCGTGGCTCCCGCGGCGACACCGTAGTTGCGGAAGAGCAGCGCGTATTTGAAGCGGCCGTCGTTCATCAGGTCGGCCATGCGAAGACGGCTGGCGGCGAGGGCGGCGGCGAGCTGCAGGCGCGGCGTTTCCGCCGGCCGCAGCCGGTGGTCCGGGGTTTCGATCACGATTTCGTGGGCTCCCACGCCCCGCATGCGGTCGTAGAGGCCCACGGCCTTGCGATCGAGGTCTCCCTCGATGGCGAGGACCGGCGTCCGGTTCGGAACCACGCGGACCATCCAGCCGGGGCCATTGGGCTCGCCGCTGTCCCGCAGGGCATGCAGCTCGGGGGGGGTGGACGATTCGTGGCCGGGGCAGAAGTCGCAGGGCGGCTCGTCCGTCTCGGGCACCGGGGGCGCGAAATCGAAGTCACCCGGCCTCCGGGAACGCTCGAGGGCCACGGCGACCCAGCGCCGGTTGATCGGATCGTGTCTCAGTTCGCTCATGGGCCGAAGCATAGCCCCGATCGAGCGGCCGGTCTCCCCCTTTCCGCCGCTCCGGAGGGGGATGCGGGGATTGCCGCCCCTCGTGCCAGCGGCTATCGTTCCCCCCCGAATGGAGCCGCCGGTGAACGAGCCCGAATCCCGCAACCTGACCTGGCATCCCGAGGCCATCGAGCCGGGGGCCCGCCGGCGCCTGCTCGGCCAGAAGGGCTGCGTGGTCTGGCTGACCGGGCTGTCGGGTTCGGGGAAGAGCACCATCGCCCGGGCCACCGAGAAGATGCTGATCGAGGCGGGCCACGCGGCCTACGTGCTCGATGGCGACAACCTGCGTCACGGACTCAATGGCGACCTGGGTTTCGAGCCGAAAGATCGCCAAGAGAACATCCGCCGGGTCGGAGAAGTCGCCGCGCTCTTTGCCGACGCGGGGCTGATCGCCCTGGTCTCCCTCATCTCGCCCTATGCCCGGGATCGACGGCGGGCCCGCCAGGCGGCGGGGGCGGGGCGTTTTCTGGAGGTCTTCGTCGATGCGGACCTGGCCACCTGCGAAGAGCGGGACCCCAAGGGGCTCTACCGGCGGGCCCGGGCGGGGGAAATCGCCGGTTTCACGGGTATCGACGCGCCCTACGAGGCGCCGGAATCTCCCGACCTGGTCCTGCACAGCGCCGAGCAGAGTGTCGAGCAGGGGGCGCGGGAGATCGTTCGTGAGTTGAGCCGCCGCGGCCTGCTCGAGGCGCCACCGGCCGGCGAGGAGGTACGGTGACTTCCTACAATCTCTCTCATCTCCGGCAGCTCGAGGCCGAGAGCATTCACATCATGCGCGAGGTGGTCGCCGAGTGCGAGAACCCGGTGATGCTCTACTCGGTGGGTAAGGACTCGTCGGTGCTGGTGCGGCTGGCCCAGAAGGCCTTCGCGCCGGGGCCGATCCCCTTTCCGCTGCTCCATATCGACACGACCTTCAAGTTCCGCGAGATGATCGAGTTTCGCGACCGCTTCTGCCGTGAGATCGGCGCCAGGCTGATCGTCAAGACCAACCACGAGGCGCTGGCCCGGATCGGGCCGCCGGAGAAATGGGATTGCACGCTCTGCGCCGACCTGCTCAAGACCCAGGCCCTGGTCCGGGCGCTCCAGGAGGGCGGCTATGACGCCGCCTTCGGCGGGGCGCGGCGGGACGAGGAAAAGTCCCGGGCCAAGGAGCGGGTGCTTTCCTTCCGGGACAAGTTTCAGCAGTGGGATCCGAAGAATCAGCGCCCGGAGCTGTGGAACCTCTACAACACCCGCCACGGCAAGGACGAATCCTTCCGGGTCTTCCCCCTGTCCAACTGGACGGAGCTGGATGTCTGGCATTACATCTACGCCGAGCAGATCCCGATTCCACCGCTCTACTTCGCCAAAGCCCGCCCGGTGGTCCGCCGCGACGGCATGCTTCTGCTGGCCGGTGAGCTGATCCAGCCCTTGCCGGGCGAAAAAGTCGAGACCGCGATGGTGCGTTTCCGGACCCTCGGCTGCCAGCTCTGCACGGGAGCCGTCGAATCCGACGCCACCACCCTCGAGCAGATCATCGAGGAAACCATGCTGGCGCGGAAGAGCGAGCGCGAGAACCGAGCCGTGGACCAGGACCGGGAAGGCTCGATGGAAGAGAAGAAGAAAGAAGGCTACTTCTGATGGGCGGCAAGCCGGAACTGCTGGCTCAGGACGAGCGCAAGGATCTGCTGCGGCTGGTGACGGCCGGCAGCGTCGACGACGGCAAGAGCACCCTGATCGGCCGCCTGCTCTACGAGTCGAAGGGGATCTACGAAGACCAGCTCGCCGCGGTGGAGCGGGCCTCGGGACGCGCCGGCTCGACCCGGCAGAGCCTCGATCTGGCCCTGGTCACCGATGGCCTGAAAGCGGAGCGGGAGCAGGGCATCACCATCGATGTGGCCTATCGCTATTTCTCCACACCCCGGCGCAAGTTCATCATCGCCGACACCCCGGGTCATGAGCAATACACCCGCAACATGGCCACCGGCGCCTCCACGGCGAACCTGGCCATCGTGCTGGTCGATGCCCGCAACGGGGTGTTGACCCAGTCCCGTCGCCACGCCTTCATCGCTTCCCTGCTGGGGATTCCCCACGTGGTGGTGACGGTGAACAAGATGGACCTGGTGGGTTACTCCGAGCCGGTCTTCGACGGGATCGTCGCGGATTTCAGCGACTTCGCCGCGCGGCTGGAGATCAACGACGTCACCTTCATTCCGATTTCCGCGTTGGTGGGGGACAACGTGGTCGAGCGCAGCGAGGCCATGCCCTGGTACCAGGGGCCGACGCTGCTGGGACACCTCGAGACCGTCCACGTGGCTTCCGATCGCAACCTGATCGACCTGCGTCTGCCGGTGCAGTACGTCTCCCGGCCGGACTCGGGTTTTCGGGGCTATATGGGCACGGTCGCCTCCGGTATCGTGCGGCCGGGGGACGAAATCATGGTGCTGCCTTCGGGGCACCGCAGCCGTGTGCGGCAGGTGCTGGGGGTGGATGGCGCGCTCGAAGAGGGTTTTCCGCCCCTGCCGGTGACCGTCACCCTGGAAGACGAGATCGACATCAGTCGCGGAGACATGCTGGTCCATCCGCGCAACGTTCCCCAGGTGGATCGCCGTTTCGAGGCGATGCTCGTCTGGATGGGCGAGGAAAGCCTGCGTCCCGGCGCCCAGTACCTGGTCAAGCACGCCACGCGTTTGACCCCGGCGGTGGTCGACACGGTGCGCTACCGCATCGACGTCAATAGCCTGCACCGGGTGGAGGCGGACACTCTCGGCTTGAACGAGATCGGGCGCGTGCTGGTGGAACTGGCGCGACCGGTGGCCTTCGATCCCTACGCCCGCAACCGTACCACCGGCTCGTTCATCGTGATCGACAAGGTCACCCACAACACGGTGGCGGCCGGCATGATTCTCGACCGGGAGGCCAGTGACCTGGTCGTCGACGATGCGCGGCGGACCACGGCGGCGCCCAGCGAACTGCTCAGCGAACAGGAAAGCCAGGTCAGTTCCGCCGAGCGCCGCCAACGCCTGGGGCATGGCGCCGCCACGGTCTGGCTGACGGGATTGACCGGCTCGGGGAAGACCACCATCGCCTACGCCCTCGAGCGCAGGCTCTTCGACGAGGGCTGCGCCTGCCAGGTCCTGGACGGCGAGAACGCCCGCCTGAGCTTCAGCATGGACCTGGGCTTTTCCGCCGATGACCGGGCCGAGAACAATCGCCGGGCCGCGGAGGTGGCTCGGCTGTTCAACGAGGCGGGATTGATCTCGATCTGCGCCTTCCTCTCGCCCTACGAGGAGGAGCGGCGTCGGGCCCGGGAGATTGTCGGCGGTGAGCGTTTCATCGAGGTCTACCTGGCCGCGCCTGTCGAGGTCTGCCGCGCACGGACCCCCGAGGGGCTGTATGAGAAGGCGGAGCGGGGCGAGATCCGCCATTTCCCCGGTGTCAGCGCTCCCTACGAGGTCCCCGTCGGCCCCGACCTGGTGCTGGCCACCGACCGGCAGGACGTGGAGGCCTGCGTCGAGGCCATCGTCGCCGCTCTCCGTCAGCGCGGCGTCCTCAGCCGCTGACCGCCGCCCGTTCCCGCTGCGGATCCGGGAGGTGGCTTTCCGGCCCGCCGCGGCGCCGGGCGTTTTCAGGGTACGGGGCCCGGCGGGATCAGAAGGGAAAGACCCGTGGCGCGATGGCGGTGGCGATGGCGCAGACGATCAGCGTCAGCGGAAGGCCCACCCGGGTGTAGTCCGTAAAACGATAGCCGCCGGGGCCGTAGACCATCAGGTTGGTCTGGTAGGCGATGGGTGTGATGAATGAACATGCCGCCGCGGACATCAGGCAGATCACGAAGGGCAGGGGCGAGACGTCGGCACTCGCCGCCACGCTCATGGCCACCGGGAACATCAGGACGGCGGCCCCGTTGTTCGATACGAGTTGCGCCAACAGGCTGGTCGCCAGGTAGACCGCTACCAGCAGACCGTGGGGACCCAGGCCCGAAAACAGGTCGATGATCGCCGCCGCCGCGGCGGCGGCCACCCCCGTGTGCTCCATGGTGCGGCCGATGCCGATGGCCGCGGCGATGACGATCAGCACCTGCCACTGAATATTCTTTCGCGCGATGGTCCACGGGACGCAGCGGCTGAGCACCATCAGGGCCGCACAGCCCAGGGCCGCCACCATGCGGTCCAGGGACGAGAAGGCGAGCAGCCCCACCAGCAATCCCAGGATGCCCAGCGCCAGCCAGGCCCGGTCGTGACGGGGTTCGCGGGACTCGGGGACCTCCGAGACCATGTAGAAATCCGAACGATGGCGGTAGGCGTCGGCGAAGCCCGCGTGGGTTTCGAGCAAGAGCGTGTCCCCCGGATGCAGGCGGATGTCGCCGATCTTGCCCGGCACCCAGCGTCCCGCCCGGTGTACGCCGAGGATCACGGCGTTGTAGAGGGTGCGAAAGCGGGACTCCCGTACGGTTTGTCCGATCAGGGGGGAAAGGGGAGAGACCACCGCCTCGGCCAGGGTGCCCTGGCGGCCCTGCTTCTGGATCGGCAGGGCGGTGGTGGCGGGCACCAGGCCGCGGATCCGCCGCAGGTCCCGCACCGATTCCACCGCGCCGATGAAGATCAGCACGTCCCCCGCCAGGATCTTCTCTTCCGGGCTGACGGCGGGGAGCCATTCCCGGGCGCGCTGGATCTGGGCCAGAAACAGGCCCGGCAGGTGCCGCAGCCCCGCGCCGGCGATGGTGTGCCCCACCACCGGGCTCGACTCCAGCACCAGGACTTCCACCCGGTACTCCCTCCCACGGCCGACGCTCTCCTCGATGGGGGTGCGTTCGGGGATCAGCTTCCGGGAGGCCAGCAGCAGGTAGGCGATGCCGGCCACCGTGGAGGGCACCCCCACCACCGCGACGTACCAGAAAGCGGGCGCTTCGAGGGAGAAACGGGCGGCGACCGCCGGGTGAGTCTCCAGCCAGCCCTGGTAGAGTCCCGCCAGAGTGATGTTGGAACTGGTGCCGATCAGGGTGCAGGTACCGCCGAGGATCGCCGAGAAGCTCAATGGAATGAACAGGCGGCTGGGCGCCATCCGCAGCCGCCGTGCCCAACCGCTGACCAGGGGGATGTACATGGCCACCACCGCCGTGGTGTTGAGAAAGGCGGAGATGACGGCCACCGGCACCATCAGCCGCACCTGGGCGGCCAGGTCGCTTTTGGGCTGGCCCAGCAGGCGACGGACGAGCAGTTCCGTGGCGCCGGTCTCGGTCAGCCCCGAGGCGACGATGTAGATCGCGGCGATCATGATCACCGCCCGCTCGGCGAAGCCCGAGATCGCCTCCCGGGGCGGAGCCACGCCGGTGACCAGCAGGAAGATCAGGCCCCCCATCATCGCCAGGTCGGGGGAGACCCGGTTGCTCAGCAGGGCGGCGATGACCAGGACGATCGCTGCGATGGTGATCCACGCTGCAAAACCCACGGCCCGTCGACCCTCGGATTGGCGGCGCCGCCCGCCCGGGCCGCAATCGCAGCGCATGTTAGCATCTCGGGCCTTTTTCGGAGAGGATGCCCCGATGGAGAACCTCCCCTTCCGTACCCGCGCCGCCGCGGCCCGACATGCGGTCGCCGCCCTTCGCCGTGCCGCGAGGATCTGCCGCTCGGTCGGGGCGGACCTGGAGCGAACCGGCGCCCGAGCCAAGGACGATCGCTCTCCGGTCACCTTGGCGGACTACGCCTCCCAGGCGGTGATCTGCGCCACCCTGGCGGAGGTCTTTCCGGCCGATGCGGTGGTGGCCGAGGAATCGTCCCGGGCCCTGCGCGAGGCCTCCGCTTCGTCCCTGACCGGGCGCCTGGTGGACCTGGTCGCCGGGGAGATGGGTGCCGGCACCGGCCTCGACCGCGTGTTGGCCTGGATCGACCACGGTGACGGCCGAGCGGTATCTCCCGGACGTTTCTGGACCCTCGACCCGATCGACGGCACCAAGGGTTTCCTGAGGGGTGGGCATTACGCCATCGCCCTGGGGTTGATCGAGGACGGCCGGGTGGTCTTCGGGGCGCTGGCCTGTCCCCGGCTCGACGGCGCCACGGGCGAGGGCGTGCTGCTGCTGGCCTCCCGCGGAGAGGGAGCCTTCGAGCTGCCGCTCTTCGACGAGGGGCCGCCACGGCCGGTGTCGGTCAGCTCCTGCAGGGTTCCCGCCGAAGCGCGGCTTTGCGAGAGCGTCGAACGGGCCCACTCCCACCACGATCACGCCGCCCGGGTGGCCCGAGCGATGGGCCTCGGCGGCCCGAGCGTGCGCCTCGACAGCCAGGCCAAGTACGCGGCGGTCGCGCGGGGAGATGCGGAGATCTACCTGCGCCTGCCCACCCGTGCGGACTACCGGGAGCGCATCTGGGATCACGCGGCGGGCATGCTGGTGGTCGAGGAGGCGGGAGGCCGGGTCAGTGACGTGGCGGGCCGGCCCCTGGATTTCGGCCGGGGCCGCACCCTGGACGGCAACCGGGGTGTGGTGGCCACCTGCGGCGCCTTCCACGACGCCCTGATCGAGACCCTGGTCCGGGTGCTCGACGCCTGAGCGGGATCAGGCCAGGGCGTCCCCCAGGTCGTCTTCGGTGATCGGTCTCACCGGCGTGTCCGCGGGGGTCAGCGCCTCGGGCTCCATGCCGGCGGCGGCGGCCAGGCGCAGGGCCGCGGGCCGGCAGTCGTCCCAGGCGCCGCTGGCTACCGTACGTCGCGTGCTGGCGAGGACGTCGTCGCCGACGGTGTCGCCGGCCAGGCCGATCAGCTTCGCCAGCGGCTCGTAGACATCTTCCCGCCGGCGCAGCAGGGTGGCGTGGGTCAGGTGAGCCAGGCGCAGGTCGAGAGCCGGGCGCAGGGCCACCAGGTCCCCGGCCTCCAGGCCCGCGCCATGGGCGGCGGTCAGGGCCTCGGTGAGGGCTTCGATCTCCTCGGCCAGGGGCCGGCAGGCCGAGCCGAGGCGGGCGGTGAGCAGGGCCCGAGCGCCTCCCGAGATGGCTTCGGCCATGGGTGGCGGCAGGGGCGCGGTCAGGCTGCGCGCGTCCCGGGCGACCCAGCCCACCTGCCGGAGCACCTCGGCGCTGGCCGCGGGCAACAGGGTCGCGGCGCGCCGGGCGCCGATCGCCAGGGCCTCCTCCCGCAGGGCCGTGCACTCCGGCGCCCACGGTTTCCCGTCGATGATCAACCGGACCGGCTCCCCCGGCGCCTCGGAGATGGTCTCGAAACGGCCTTCCCACCGTTCGAGGGTACGCAGGTGGGTGACACGACCCCGCCCGACGACGCTGACGCGTTTGCCGTCGTCATCCCCCGGCCGGGGAGTTTCCATGTCGTCCACGGTGAACAGTCCGAAGGATCGCGAAACCGGGGCCATGGCGCGGCGGCCGGCCAGGGCCAGGGAGAGGTGCACCAGGCCGTGGTGGGCCAGGGCCACCACGGGCTCGTGCCGGGCCGGCAGCACTTGCCGGGCGTAGACCTCCGCCGCGTCGGCGAAGCCGGGGGCGTTGACCTCGGCGTCCCGCAGTCGGGCGATGAAGGCCTCCTCCACGTCGACACCGAAGACCGTGCGGCACAGTTCGGCGGCCCGGGCTGCGTGGCGCAGCACCTGCATCGCCTCGAGGCCCGCGATGTCGTCGAAGAACCAGCCGCAGGAGGTGGCCGAGAAAAGCGTCTGCCGCACCAGCTCCAGGAGACTCGCGCCGCGCTGTCGAGCCTGCTGGTCGGCGTCGGCCGGCAGGTGCCGGGCGAGCAACTCCTCGAGGGCATTGCGGGAATGGGGCCGGGCCAGGACGGCTCCATAGTCCTCGAGGGCCTGCCAGGGATCCCCGAGGACTTCGTCGCCCCTGCGGTCGATCAGCATGAAGATGCGGTCCCGGAGGGTGTTGACCGCCGCGCGCAGCACACTCCGCCACTGCCAGCTCCAGCCTTCCGGATGGTCACTCATGCGGCAGCCGCAGTCGGTGGACCAGCGCCCCACGCCGTGGGCACAGGACCAGGCCGAGGGAGCGGCCAGCCGCGCCTCGTGGGTCGGAGGGAGGGCGTCGAGGACTTCGCCCAGGTGAGCGACCCGGGCCAGGCCGCCCGCCCGGCAGCGCATCAGCGCCTCGGCCAGGGAGCGCTCGGCGCCCCTCTGATGGTGACCGAAAGTCTCGCCGTCGGCGGCCAGCAGCACCATGCCGTCGGGCTCGGGCAACCCCTCGAGGGCGTCACGCAGTCGGCCGAGCAGGGCCTGGCCCGAACTGAGATCACCGCCGAAGGCCACCCCGCGGGAGATCGCGCCGTTGAAGACGAAGATCGTGAAACTGCGACCCGAGGGCAGGCGGACTCGCAGGGGGCGATGGGTCGGCACCCGGCCACCGGAGACGTCCTGCCAGGGGCCGTCCGGGGTATCGAGGGGGCGGATGCGCAGTACCTGCTCGGGAGCCAGGATCGTGTATTCGAGGCCCATGTCGGCGCAGGCTTCGAGGGTGGCCGGGTCCACCGCCGTTTCCGGCAGCCAGATGCCTCGGGGCGAGCGGCCGAACCGGCGACGGAAATCCGCCAGGCCCCAGGCGAGTTGCAGCCGCCGCTCGCGCTCCTCGCACAAGGGAAGGATGGGGTGGGAGTAGGCCTGCATCATCGCCGCCCCGCCTCCTCCGCGAGCCGCGGCCCGGGCGTCGCCGGCCCGGGCGTCGGCCAGCACGCCCGGGCGCTGGCGTTCGAGCCACAGGGCCAGGGTGGGGCCGATATTGAACGAAAGGCGCGCGAAAAGATTGACCAGGCCGTAGACGCGGCCCCCCGGATCGGTCACCGCCGCGGCGCCCAGGCGCTCGTAACATTCGTCGGAAACCCGCTCGTTCCAGTCGTGGAAGGGTGTCGCCGAGGGTTGGCGGTGAATCATTTCGGTCCAGGGATTCTCCCGGGGAGGCTGGTAGAGGTGGGCGTGGACGACGAGAAAGGGCATCGGCGGGCTTCCCGGGTGTTCAGGCCGACTTGCGCGTGGAGCGCTCGTCGGCCCGGTCCGCCGCGTCCTCGGCTCGGGCGAGCAGCAGGGCTGCGGCCAGCTGACGACGGCGACGTCGGATCAGGTACGCGCCCGCGACGGCCGCAACCGCCAGGGCGGCCAGGGCGGCGCCCAGCAGGCCGGCATCCCGCACCCAGCGCTGGAGTTGGGCCAGCGAGGCGCTGGAATGGTAGCCCAGGAGCACCAGCACCGGGACGAGCACGAGCACCGAGGCCAGGTCGAAAAAGAGGAAGCGCCGCCAGCTCATGCGCAGGGCACCGGCGGTGAAGAGGAACGGCATCTTCAGGCCTGGCAGCAGGCGGGCGAAGAAGAGGGTCCAGGGTCCGCGGCGCACGTAGAGATCCTGGGCCCGCTGCACGTAGCGGCCGCGGATCACTCGGCTGAGAAAACGGTGCTCGCTGAGGTGGTCGCCCACCCGGCGACCGACCATGTAGACGAAGAGGTCTCCGGTGAAGCAGGCGATGGCGCCGGCCAGGATGGCCCAGCGCAATTCGATCACACCGACTGCCGCCAGCAGACCCGCGGTGAGCAAAGGAACCTCCTCGGGTACCGGGACACCCAGGGAAGCGGCCCAGATCCCGAGCATCAGGGCCAGGTAGGCGTGGGTGGCCGGGGAGAGGGGCAGCAACGCGAGCAGGGTGTGCAAATCAACCTCGGCCCCGCGACTGCGGAAGTCTGGTGGCAGTCACGGCGGGCCCAAGCTACGCGCGAAGCCCGTCCCGGTCAACATGGACCCCGGGCTATGATGGCGCCCGGGAGACCCGGGAACGGGCGGAGGTGAAGATCCGATGAAGGTTCTGGTCAGTGGCGGCGCGGGATACATCGGGGGCTTCGTGGCCCGCTCCCTCGAAGAACGGGGGCATGGGGTGGTGGTGCTCGACGATTTTTCCACCGGCCACCGGGGGGCGCTGGGCGGTTGGCCCCTGGTGGAACTGCGCTGCGGCGAGACCGAGGCGGTGGCCGCGGCGATGAAGGCCCGGGGCATCGAGGCGGTGGTGCACCTGTCGGCCCTGAGCCTGGTGGGAGAGTCGGTGCGGGACCCGGGGCGCTACTGGCGTGAGAACGTGGGCCAGGCGGCGGGGCTGCTCGACGCCTGCCGCCGGGCGGGGGTGGAGCGCTTCGTTCTCTCGTCGACGGCGGCGGTCTACGGCGAGCCCGAGCAGGTGCCCATCGTCGAGGAGCACCCCCTGCGCCCGACCAACCCCTACGGGGCGACCAAGGTGGCCATCGAGCAGATGCTGGCCCACTTCCAGGACGCCGCGGGCCTGGGCTGGGTCTCGCTGCGCTACTTCAACGCCGCCGGCGCGGCCCCGGACGGCTCCCTGGGCGAGGACCACGCCCCGGAAACCCACCTGCTACCCCTGGCCTTCGCTGCGGCCCAGGGGACCCGCGGGCCGCTGACCATTTTCGGCGACGACTGGCCCACCCCCGACGGCACCTGCCTGCGGGACTACGTCCACGTCGTCGACCTGGCCGCCGCCCACGTGCTGGCCCTTGAGTGGCTCGAGGCTCATCCCCGGCGGAGCCTGGTGGCCAACCTGGGAGGCGGCGCCGGCACCAGCGTGCGCGAGGTGATCGACGCGGTGGCCCGCGCCGCGGGCCGCGAGGTGCCCCACTCGGTGGGGCCCCGCCGCGCCGGCGATCCCGCCGTGCTGGTCGCCGCCACCGGGCGCGCCCGGCGCGAGCTGGGCTGGCGCCCGGAGCATTCTTCCATCGAGGAGATCGCGCGGGACGCCTGGGCCTGGCACCGGGCGCACCCGCGGGGGTTTGGGGAGGGCGCGTGAGGGCCAGGCGTCAAGCGCTTGCCCGCGGCCCGGTGCTCTGGCGCGACTCCTCGGCGGGGGCCGGGGAGCACAGTAGCCCTTCGGCACCGAGGGCCCGATGGAGCGGTGTGGCCCAGGCTGGGAGAACCGCGTCGCGGGCCGCGGGGAGCAGTTCGAGGCACAGGGGCGGAGCCGAGCCCCGGGGTTCGGCGTAGTAGGCCCGCAGGGTCACCAGGTCCTCCTGGCTCGCGTTGGCAGCCTGGCCTGCCCCCGCGGGCGCGAGGGTCAGCGCCAGTACGTGGCGGGTCTGCCCGATGGGGGACGCGGGCAAGCTCGCGCCGTCTGGCTCCGTTTGACGAAGCTGCCACTTGCGCCGGAGGAAAACGGCGTCTTGCCGGCTGTAGTCCGCCCAACCGAGGCCCAGCAGCATGGCCTTGCCCTCGAGGGCCGCGGCGACGGTAGGTCGGCCGGTCAGGCTGCTGGCGAGCATCAGAGCCAGAGGCGCGTCCGGCCAGCGGTGAGGGGGCAGACCCGAGCCCGCGCCCCGTGGGCCGGGCGCGGGGAGGAGCACGCGGTAGTAGCCGATGACGTCCCTTCGCGGGTCGTAGATCGGAATCAGCGGCACGACCACGCGCTGATCGCTGGCCACGGGAAACCACGTCGCCCACCGCTGCCAGTTCTGCTGGATCAGGCTGGCCAGCTTGGCGGCGCGGGCTCTTCCCACCGCGGCTTTCGGGCCCTGGGGTGGCGCCAGCAGGGCGCGGATCGCCCGCTCCTGGAGCCGCTGGGCGAGAACGACGGCATCGATGTCTCCCAGCCAGACGGCGAGCACCCGCTGGGGTGCTGCGGGCAAGATCTGGCGGGCCTGAAGGTCGAGCAAGGGCTCGATCTTCTCCCACTGCCTGCGGTCCACGTCGTGCCACAGCGCGCGCAGTCGGCGCCTGTTGTCCTGGTAGAGACGGCGGCGTGCCCACTGACGGTAGTCGCTTCGCGCCATCAAGGCCTGGCCCAGGCGCGAGCGGAGCTGGATGAATGTCGACCCGTGAACGATGGCCGGTTGCCTGGCGAATCGTGTCTCGAGCAGCAGGGCCAGCTCCAGGCTGTTCCAGCCGCGTTGCACGCGCTCGAGCGGGGGTGGGTCCAGCGCAAACTCGCGCACGGCGAAGCGTGGCTTCCACTCGATCGTGACGTCGTAGGTCTTCCTCCCTGGCGAGAGTCTCTCCTTGTAGAGCCGCCCCTGTTCGTGAATCAGATCCAGAACGCGGCCCCGCGCGCCGCCCGGGCCCAACTCCAGGTAGGTGCTCCCCACAGCCTGGCAAGGTCCATCGTCAGGTGGCTTGTCGCCCTCCCGGCAGGCGGCGGTCCAGGGGGAGGGGAGGGCGAGGCGCAAGGGTGGCGTCAGGGTTGGTGCTGGCTCGGCTGCGTTCAGCAAGTCTCTCAGGCGATCGTCTTGTCTGGAAGGCCGAGCCGCGCCCTCGTAGCGAAAGGGAGGGCCGGAGGCCTCGAGCCGACAGCGTCGATTGAGTTGCCGCCGCTTCCACCGAACCCGAACCTTGCGTCGCCTCGCCCTGTTCGTCTCGGCCCCGTCGTTCGGACCTTCACCGAAGGGCACGGGCCGGTAGGTGATCGATCCCTCCCCCTCCAGGTGCTCGAAGATCCGATTGAAGACGCCGCCGAGCTTCTCGTGCCAGTCCCTGGGGTAGGGCTGCGAGGGGATCAGGTAGGAGGCCCCACCGCTGCCCCTGGACAGAAAGGCCAGGACCTCCCGAGGATCGAAGGTGCTCGACTGACGATCGGCGCAGCGCGGCGGCACGGCCAGGCCCACGGAGAAGATGCTCAGGTTCTCGGTTTCGGCTAGATGGCCGCCAGCTGGGAGGGGTCGTCCAGCGAACTCCGCGGCAGCAGGCTCGCAGTATCGCAGCCGTCGCTGAGCAGGATCACCACCTTGCGTTCCGGGCGCGGCGCGAGATAGCGCAACAGGTCGTCGAGTCCGTCCCACAGGGCGGTCAGGCCGGAAGTGCGGATCTTCTCCCCCCACGCAGCAAGCCGAGCGGCGACCTCTCGCGCCGGAGCGAAGCCCTCCACCATCCTCAGGTTCTCGCCGAGGGTCAGCACGGCCATCTCGTCCTGGGGTCTGATCTTCGTCGCGTATTGACTGGCAGCGGCCACCGCGGCGGGAAGATACTCGGTGCGGCTGGAGCTGATGTCGATCACCACCGCGTGAATCGTCGGCAGGCGGGTCAGGCTCAGGTCCGCCACGGGCAGGGGCGGACCCCCGTCCTCGCTCACCTCGACCATTTCCGGACCGAGCCCATCGCAGCCGTCTTCGATCTTGGGCTGGAAGAGCACCGGGTAGTGCACCCAGCGCACCCGTACCTGTTGCCGCATGTCGGTCTTGAAGAGGGGCTTCCCGTCGCTCTCGGCGGCGAGGGCGAAGCAGAGTGTGCCACCGAGCGCCAGAGCGATGGCGAGAGTCGAGCGCGCCCCCCGCCCGAACGAACTCTCCGCCATCGCTCCGCCAACCACCACGGCGCCCTCCTCTGTCGTCATTTCGGCATGAAGACTAGCCTGAAATGCATCGTTCATGAAGGCCCGCCCGCAACAAAGGGATCCTGTGTTATCGTTCTCAGTATGCTGACCTGGAAGGAGCGCACCTCACCGATCGAGGGGCGTCGCAACGGGGTGCAGTCGCCCGGGGGCGGGATGCAACGCGGGGCGCGGGTCGGTAGACGGGGTGCCGTCCTGGGGGAAAGATGCTCGCCATGGCCCGCTCGTTCAGGGTAGATT
>JAUZRX010000103.1 GCA_030949985.1 Acidobacteriota bacterium | reverse complement strand
GGCGTCTCCGCCGATGGCGTCATGGGCCATGTCACGCTCGCGGCGATTGCCGGCTTCGGCTCGGTGCAGCTTGTAAACCGCCTGTGCGACAAGCGCCTTGCGTTTATTCGCCGCCTCAAGACATACAAGACGTTCGGCCGCGGCTGGGAGGCTCGTATCGCTCGTGTCAGGAAGGCCAGCATTGCCATGGCGCGTGAGAACGTCGAGGCGGCTGCGCTCGTCGGTCCGACCAAGGCCGCGCAAGGCAAGGCGGATGGGCAGGTCAAGGTGTCGGCAACGATGGCCGACATGGTGAAATCTCCTCAAGTGCTGGGCACTGTAGGCTCTGTCGTTGGCTCGGTTGCGACAATGGCCTCCGGGACAGGCCCGGTACAGTGGGCGCTGGCTGCGGTACTCGTCCTCGGCGCCGTGGCCGGCGTCGCGCTGTTGTTGAGGCGGAGCGGCAATGTTTGACATGCGCGGTTTGCTGGTCGTAGTTTTTGCCGGGTTTGGCGCGGCGTTGAGCTTGTTCTTCATTCCGGTGTTCTGGCTGTTCGACGCCATGTCGTACGCTTGGTTGGCACCAGCTGCAGGGCTGGTGCTCGGGGGGCTTGTTGGAAGGGAGCTTGAGCGATGACGAAAACAGCAGACGTAAAGGCAGTCAACCGTTACACGGATCTGGCGGTGCTCGACGACGGCGAGATCATCCGGGTGTCTGACTGGTTTGACGATGACGGCCAGCCATGTGACTCGAATGAGGCCGTGGTGTGCGTAGCCGGGCCGACCGACAAGGGCAAGTGGTTCTCGATTGATCTCACGCAGTTTGGAGGAGACTAGTATGTGGGTATGGTTCCTGCGAAGCCGGTTTGGGCAGACCGTGGCTCTGGTTGCTGTGTTCATTCTGGCTATGCTGGGGATCATAACCCAACAACGCCACAGTGCCGCCAAGGCGGCACTAGAGCGGATACGGGAGAAGGACAGGAAAAATGCGGAAGGTATACGTGATCGTGTTGAGCGGGATGCTGACAGCAAGCTGCACGATTACGACAATTCC
>JAUZRX010000102.1 GCA_030949985.1 Acidobacteriota bacterium | reverse complement strand
GGACTCCTGGTCGTCGCAGTCGCCGTCGCACTCGCTGTAGCCGTCGCCGTCCGCGTCGTTCCCGCCCGGGGAGAGCAGCCAGCCCCCGAAAGTCACCGCTCCCTGCACGGGGGTCCCGGAGCCCGGGCCGCCCCCCGACGGACCGTCGGCGGCGCCCCACCAGTTGCCGGTGGCGGTGAAGGGGTTGGTGTCGTGGTTGACCAGGCCGTTGCCGGATCCGGTCAGGTCGGCCTGCTCGATGCGGTTGGCGTCGGCGCCCGCGCCCCCCGCGTCGTCGGCTTCGAGGTTGGTGGCGTTACCGTCGAGCACCAGGCAGGAGACGGACGTGCCCAGCACGCGGCCCGGGTCGGTCGCTCCGCGGAGGATGCGGATGCCCGCGCCCGAGGCGGTGGTCACCGACCCGCCGCTGATGGTGGTGGCGGTGGTGTTCGAGCGCTCGGTGACGCACTCGCCGTCCCGCAGGGGTTCGAGGCGGACGCCGTCGACCAGCTCGGGGCCGGAGACCTGGTTGTCCGCGAGCGTGGTGCCCGCCGTCAGCGCCAGCAGGATGCCCGTGGCGCTGTCGCTCCAGGCCGGGGCGGGGGAGGCCGAGAGGGTCGACGACGAGATTTCCGTGTCGTCCGCCAGGCGCAGGGCGATGGCCCGGGTGGTGCCCGAGACGTCGGCGCGCACGATGCGGTTGCGGGCGGCGAAGGTGCCGGCGCCGCCTTCGCACACCGCGCCGCCGTCGATCTCGATGCCGGTGCGGGAGCGGTGTCCGCAGGCATCGGCGCCGCCGTAGTCGCGGATCACGCCGTCGATGGTGAGATCCTCGAAGAGGTTGTCGGAGGACTGGCCCCAGACCCGCAGCTCGGTGACGCCGTTCTCGCTCAGGCAGAGGCTCGAGAAGGTGGACGAGGAGACGTTCTTCAGTTCGAGGCCCATCTCCTCCCCGGTGTACTGGCCGCAGGTCACGTCCGGGCCCTCGCCGGCCCCTTCGATGCTCAGGTGGGACAGGCTGACGCCCGAGGTGTCGCTGACGCGGAAGACCGGCAGGTGGGGAGCGCTCTTCTGTTCGCCGCGGATCTCGGCCGTGGGGCAGCCGGAGGCGGGGGGAATGCCCTCGATCCTCATCGGACGGTTCAGGGTCACGTGCTCCTTGTAGACCCCTTCGCCGATCAGCAGGTCGGTGCCGTCGGCGCTGGCGTCGATGGCGGCCTGTACGGACTGGTAGCAGGTGTCGGGCGAGGGGTCCCAGCCGGACTCGGTGGGCCGCCGGACGAAAAACGGCGCCGCGTCGAAGAACGAGCCGGTGTCCACGGCGCCCCACACCGGGTCGCCGCTGCCCGGGGCGTCACCGCCGGGGCCGTCCGCCGCGCCCCACCAGGAGCGGACGGCGCTGATGGTGCCGTCGCCCTGGTGGCGCAGGGCGGCGCCGTTGCCGCTGAAGTAGCTGTAGGCCAGTTGCAGGCCGGTACCGGTGCCGGCCTCCACCCGCACCGCGTCACCGGTGTTGTTGATGAAGTGATTCTGCTCGAAGCGCAGGGTGGACCCGCCGGTGAGGACCAGGCCGTCGCCGTTGTCCCGCAGGCGGTTGCAGAAGAAAGTGGCGTCGGTGACCTGGTCGAGGAGCACCGCCCGGTCTTGGATCTGGTAGAAGTCGTTGCCCTCGAAGCGCACGTCACTGGCCTGGTGGATCTCCACCGCCACGTGGGAGCCCACATCGGGGTGGTTGCCGTCGTTGCCGATGATCTCCCCGGCCAGGACGATGTTGTTGTTGGTCCGGCCGCCGGTGGGCGGACGAATCACCAGGCCCGGTCCGTCGTTGTTGGTCAGGTGGCCGAGCTTGAGCTGGATCTTGCCGTTGCCGCCCACCATCAGGGTGCCGATGCCCGAGTCGGGAGTGCCGTCGTAGACGTTGTCCCGGGTGGAGGCGGCGAGGAAGGTGTTCCAGGCGCCTGCCGGTCCGGGGTCGCCGGTGGAGTCCCAGATCGCGCCGATGGAGCAGCCGGCCAGGGATGTGTTGTCGATCTTGACGTTGCGCAGCCCGGTGTGGTTGCTGTCGCCGATGCGCATGCAGGCGACGCCGACGGTGTCGTAGACGTTGACGGCGGTCCAGTGGACGTCGGAGGAGAAGATGCGCACCACGTCGACGGTGCCCGATCCGCGGAGGATGGTGCGGGTGGGAACTCCCTCGCCGTCGACGGTGACCGGGTGGTCGATCAGCACGTCCTCGAAATACTCGCCCTCGGCGACGGAGACGGTTTCGCCGTCACAGGCCACCTGCACGGCGTGGTTGATCGAAGCGCAGGGCTGGGCCGGATCGAGACAGGTGTTGCCGGCGTCGTCGCCCCCGGGGGCCACGTAGCGTACGCCCTGGTCCTCGTCCACGCTGCCGTCGCAGTCGTTGTCCAAACCGTCGCAGAGTTCGAGGGCC
>JAUZRX010000101.1 GCA_030949985.1 Acidobacteriota bacterium | reverse complement strand
CCTCCAGTTCCAGGTCCTTCAGCTCCGGCTGCTTCAGCAGGTGCTGCAGCAGGGAGAGCTTGTTCTCCGCCGTGGTGGTCAGTTCCAGCAACTCCCCCTCGAGCCGGAATTCGTGGCAGCCCCACCCTGCCAGCCGTTGCTCCAGACCGGCCTCCGGCCACCGCCCCCAGGCCCGGACCCGGTAGGGCAGCCCGGAACGGTGCCGCAACTCCTCCAGGGAACCGAGGACCTGCAGGCGTCCCCGTCGCAGGATGGCGACCCGGTCCACGTGCTGTTCGATCCCGGCCAGCTGATGGGTGGAGACGAGTATGGTGCAGCCATCCCGGCGCCTGGCCCGGAGCTGCTCGAGCAACTCCTGGGTGGCGATGGGGTCCAGTCCGGTGGAGGGCTCGTCCAGCAACAGCAGTCGTGGGCTGCCGAGGAATGCCTGAGCCAGCCCCAGGCGCTGCCGCATTCCCTTGGACCAGGTCGCAACCGGCCGGTCGGCGGCCCCGGTGAGACCCACCTGTTCGAGCAGCCGGTCCCGTTCCCGGGCAGCCACCCGCTTGAGCCGGGAGAAGTAGTCCAGGACCTCGCGGCCGGTGAGCTTGTCGTAGAAGCGCAGGCTCTCCGGCAGGTAGCCGATCTGCAGGCGCAGGCCGTGCGCTCCCTTGCTGCCGGGATGCTGCCCCAGCACGGACAGCTCACCCGTGTCCGGTGTCACCAGGCCCAGGATCAGCTTGATGGTGGTGGTCTTGCCCGCGCCGTTGTCCCCCAGCAGGCCGAGGATCTCTCCCGGCCGCACGCAGAGGTTGAGCGCCTCCAGCGCGGCAAGACCCCGGTACCGCTTGGTGACCGCCTTCAGCTCGATCGCTGGATCCATGGAATCGCCTTGTCGTTGGCCGGTTTCATCAGGGGATAAGTGTCCTGGACTCCCGGCGGGCGCAGCAACGGGAACAGGCGCTGTACCCAGTGCAGGACCTCGATCACGGGACTGTACAGCAACCACCTGGCCTGGGGATAGCGCCACAGCAGCAGGTCGACCCCGTCGTAGGGCAGGTAGGGCCGATCGCCGATACCGTCGCCATCCAGGTCCCACCCGAGATAATCGCTCCAGTAGTTCCCCCGCCTGCCGTAGGACCACTCCTGCTTCCGTGTGGAGACGTATTTCACCTGCAGCCTATTGTCGATGATGCTGTTGTCGCGGAAACGGTTGTCCTCGGAGCCGGCGGTGAGAAAGATCCCGATGTCGCAACCAGCTATGACGTTGTCGTGGATCTCGTTGAGCTGCGAGTTGTAGATGAACAGCCCCCGTCCCTCGGCACCGGCCACCACCATTCCCCCGGTGGACCGGCCCCGGCCGGCATGGACCCCGACGATGACGTTGCCGGCGATGATGCTGTAGTTGATGTAGTTCATCAGGATCCCGTAGTTGGCGTCATCCGTGGAGCGATTGTCCCGGATCACCAGGTGACTCGACTGCATCAGGGCATAGCCGGTCCGGGTCCGCCGGGTCCGGTTCCCCACCACCTCGTTGCGGTTGGAGAACATGTAGTGGATGCCGTAACGCAGGTCATGCAGGTCGTTGTCGCGCAGGGTATTGTCGTTGCTGGTTTCGATGTAGATGCCGTCCCGGGTCTCCCATACCACGTTGTCCGCAACCAGGGTCCCGCTGGTGTTGTGCAGGTGGATCCCGTTGCCGCGGTCCTGCGAGCGCAGGGCGGGCAGCCCGTGGACCCGGTTGCCGCGGATCACCGCCCCCTTGCTGCCATCGAGCCAGAACCCGAACAGCACCGCATCCAGGCGGTTGTTCTCGATGCGCACGTCCCGGCCCTTGGCGGTGACGAAGATCCCCGCATCCATCGCCGTCAGGCCGGTGCCGGAACGGCGGATCTCCAGGCCCCGCACCACCACCGAGGGGGCATCGATCACGATCACCCGGCCCTTCCCGCCGCCGTCGAGGACCGCACCGGGTTCCCCCTCCAGGACCAGCGGCCTGTCGATGCGCAGGTGCACCGGGTAGTGGCCGGGGCGAAAGCGGACGCGGTCCCCCGGGCGGGCGAGCTCCAGCAGCTGCTGGACGTCATCTCCCGGGTTCACCGTCCACATCGCGGCCCGGGCCCCGGCGACGAGCCCCAGCCAGAGGCCGATCAGGAGGAAAGCGAGCAGGCACAGACGGCCCCCCCGGGGGTGGGCACGGCTGCCGGAGGCCACCACCGGGTGCAGTGCGGGCGAGGGCAACGCCTTCCCGTCGTACCCCCGTGCCGCCCCGTCCCCGATGAGCAGTTCCATTCAGGCCTCGACCATCATCCTTCCCCGCATCTCCAGGTGGAGGGCATGGCAGAACCAGGTGCAGTAGTACCAGAACAGCCCCGGCTTGTCGGCGACGAAGGTCGCCGAGGAGGTCGCGCGGGGACCG
>JAUZRX010000100.1 GCA_030949985.1 Acidobacteriota bacterium | reverse complement strand
GCCGCCGCAACACCAGCAGCCACCGCAGAATCAGCCGCCTCAGCAACAGAACCAGCCGCCACCGCAGGATCAGCCACCGTTCCAACGGCCCCCGCAGACGCGAGATCAGCAGTCGTCGCAGAACCAAGTGCCTCAGGACCGGCCGCCGCAGCAGAATCAGCCGCCGCCGCAGCAGAACTACCAGGACCCCCGCCGTTTCAGCAGCCGTCGCAACAGCACGGGTACTTCGGACCGCAGCCGCAGATGAGCCGGCAGCAGCAGCAGCAGCAGCAGCGCAACCCAGGCCAGCAGCAGCGTGCGTACTACGACCAAGGATGGCAGCAACGACCGCGATACGACGGAACACACGCGTCGGCAGCGTCAGCCCCGTTCCAGCAACGGGGGGCCGAACAACGGCACATGCAGGCGCCGTTCGCACCAGCGCCACGAGGACCGTTTGGAAACCGACCGTTCGACGACGACCAGTATGGACCGCCGCAGTCGCAAGGATGGTCGCAAGGATACGCCCCGTACACCAACAGTGGCTCGCCCGCACGCAGCTTGGAGGTGCAGGTACGCCCCGATGACCCGACGTCCGTGTGCAAGCACTGGATCAACGTGATGTACGGCGACGCCAACCTCGACAACCACGAGAAACCGCACCGGCTCATCTTCGCGGGACCGTTGAAGCACGCGGCGGAAGCGCTCCGCGCCATGTGGCGAGAAGACGCGCTGCGGCTAACGGGGGCGCACGATACCAACGTGATCGTCGATGGAGCGCTCGAGGGCATCAAGGACAGCGCAATCACGATGGTCCGCGCTGTGACGCGCATTGCGTACAACCCCAACAACCTGTTCGGAACATGGGACGACACGTTGACGGACATCATGGGGTTCATGCAGATGGCAATGACGGACGTGATCGAAGGCAGCCCGACGGTCCCAGCGGATTGGACCGAGTTCCACCGCGCGACAGAAGCGTACGCCCACAAGATCAGTCTGTTCCTGTGCTCATGTCTTGAGCAGACGCAGTCGGGTTACTTGAACCCACAGATGACGGCCGCATTCAACGACATGATGTCCAAATACCGGAAGTGCCTGCACCGATACAACATCGCAGACATCGTGCAGAAGGTCAAGCCGAGCGGGGCTCGGGGGGGTGGTGGCGGTGGCGGTCGAGCTGGGACCCGGCCACCGCGGGGCCACCAGCAGGATCGAGACCAACGGGACGACAAGAAGCAGCCGACGCAGCAACCGGAACGGTCCCGTTCACCGTCCGAGAACGGCAGCGACAGCGACTCGAACAGCAAGCGTCGACGTGGCAAAGCCGGCAGTGGGACACGCAGCACACGCAGCCGCAGCAACACGCGGGGAGGGGGAGGCCTCCGGCCGCTGTGACCTTTCGGCAGCGGGCCCAGGTGCGCCCGATCCCAAAAGCACCAACGTTGTGGAGACAACAGAGATGGCGT
The DNA here is from genome assembly GCA_030949985.1 of Acidobacteriota bacterium. Lineage (NCBI taxonomy): Bacteria > Pseudomonadati > Acidobacteriota > Acidobacteriota bacterium. The sequence continues at coordinate 4,370 of JAUZRX010000100.1, read as the reverse complement.
CAATGCCGGACGACGTCCGCGCCCGCGTCACCTTCGCACCGCACACCGTGTTTCGACACACGTCCCGGCGAGGGCTTGGAGCGTGGCATGAGTGGCAGCGACGACGAGGAGCGAAGCGACGGAAGCGATTCGTCACAAGCAACGCCCGCGCAGCAACACTTTGGGGTTACGCGAGGCACGGGGCGCCGCCGGGACCGGCTGTTTGCGGACTTCATGGGGCAAACCAAGACGGACGCAGTGACGGCGATGGCGTTGCGGCAGTGGGGCCAGAAGTGGAATGTCGGCACAAGGCACAGCTACTTGGTGACGCTGATAGCGGAACTGAGACGCAGAAATGTCAAGATGCAGGGCGACGTCAAGGGAGTGGCACGAGCGGCGAAGATCGCACTGGTGGCTCACAAGCCGCTGAAAGCGGTACCGTTGACGACGGAGGACGTCGAACGGGCAATGCATCGGACCGACGATCTGATGATTGCAACAGTCATCATCCTCATGTGGAAGACCGCAGCACGGCTCACGAGCATCACGCAGCTGAGGGTCGACGACGTCGAGACGGACGGCGAAACGGTGCGGATGACGTTTCGGGCGGGAAAGACGATCATCAGCACAGGCGCGTACACGCTGTGGGCGCGCGTGGAGCACGAGAGGGTGCACGAGTGGATTCGACAACGGCAGACGGAGTGCCGGTACGGCGACATGATGTTCACCAAGACGGCGGAACAGTTGTACCGTCCGATCACGAAAGTGATAGGAGCACCGTTCGCGATCCGGTCGTTCCGAAGGGGAGCGTTGATGACGCTTGCGGAGATGGACGTGGAACCGGCCGACATCCGGCTCATCTCACGACACACGGCGGACAAGGGCCTCTATGGGTACCTGGACTCGGGAGCCGCAAGCCGGTACGAGCAGAACCGAATCCTCCATCTGACGGACCAACTCTGAGCTTGGACGACTTGTTGCTGCCAGACACGCGCACGTACGTGGGCAAACGCAACACGACCCCATGGAAAGCGCCAGAGAACAAAGACGCGCCAGTGTACGCACCGAAGGTGCTCCCACTGGACGTCGAGGCCATCATCACCGTAGCGGTGAACAGGATGGGCGAAGCGGACACCACAGTCACGCAGCTGCGCGCGGTGCGACAGTGGTTGAACGACCCGACGCTGCACAAGGTCGCGAGCGTACACGTCGGTGAAAGTGAGGTCAAGGACGAGCAGTTGAGCGTCATCCGCGAAGCAGGGCTTTTGCGAGAAGTCGCACCACGAGCAGCGACGACGAAGCTGCGGTTCACATGCGAGGTCAAGAAAGGCGCTCCACGGAACCGCACGTTGATGCACACACACGCCGGCAACGATGCGGCACATGTGTTCCATCCAAGCATGATGAGGGTTAACTCTATGAACACGCTCAAACGTATGGCACGACGCAACAAAGTCGGTGCAACACGTGACTTCAAGAGTTTCTACCACCAACTCAGGATGAGTGAAGCAGTCGGCGAGAAGTACGTGGTCAAGGTGGGCGACAAGTACTACGCGCTGACGAGAGCGGCGATGGGCCACAAGTCGAGCGCGCCAGCGGCTCACTCGATCACAAGGGCGCTAGCGATCATGGCGGCCCGCGGCGAAGCCGAATGGGATGTGATTATCGACGATGTCGCATTCTTTGCCAAAGATGAACCAACGCTCCAGCGAGTGCTGGCACGATTCGACGAGTTGTGCGCAACGGCGAGCGTGACAGTGGGTACCGCCACGCCGCCATCGACGCAGGTCGAGCACCGCGGTATCGTGATGGATATGGTCGCACATACAGTGCGTATCCGCGAGTCAACCGTGACGCGCATCAAGTCACGGGTCGAGTGGTACAAAGCAGCACCAACGATCGCGCGAGCCAAGTCACTGGCAGGCGCGGCGATCGCAGCGGGGCAGGTTGTCCAGATACCGGTACGAGCGATCATGCGCAGCGTCGCCCAGTACGTCAACACGGGCGTACCGGCGGACTTTTCAGCGCTGCACCAACTTGCCGACCAGACGGTACCGAATGCACCTGACAAGCACGATCCAGTGCCGTTCGTTGGGACGATCGTTGCAGATGCAACATTGACGTCGTACGGCGGCGTGTACGTAGACCCGTACGGGCAGGTATGGACGGCGAGCGGCACGTTCGCACCAGGGCAGTTCACCAGTGTGGCGGAGGCGGAGGCCGCGGCCACGATCTACACTGCACGATTATTGCCACAGCGACGCATGTGGTCGAAGGTAGACATCTTCACGGACAACATGGTATGGTACGCGACGCAGCAGCGACGGTGGGCCAAGTCGGACACCATGGAGCCGTATCGCGTGGCGATGGCCGAACTGTTGGCCAGCAAGCGCATCACGGCGGATTGCTTCTGGGTCGCGTCGGCAGACAACCCGACCGATGGCATCAGCCGCCAGCGCACGTGGCTCGAAGACGATACGACGAAGCTTAAGGAGCTACTCCTGGCGCAACGAGCCAGCAACGCTTGTGCGGGTTAGGCACGACAAGACACCAACAACACACAAAAAGACACGACAACACACGACACAAACACACAAACGACATGAGGGTGGGAGGTGGCGGCGCCACGTGTTTACATGGCACTGGTCACAAACCACTCGTCAGTCGACCTCCCGGCTCGCAAGAGCACTCAACAGGTCTCAACACCGAAACATCCCGGTCTCGTATCAAGCCTTGTAGGTGAGGATCAAACTATTGACCTTCGGTCTCTTATCTGATCCGATCCGTTCACCAAGGCTTGCCACATCACTTCACGCATCTGCATCGCATCTGGTTCAACCTCTGTTCATACGCATCCGCATTGCATCTGGTACACACGCACTTGCGTTACGTTATCAAACACTTCTTTTGATTAGACACCTCGGCCCAAAGGTAGGGCACGGGTCCGGATTCCTTGCGATTGATCACCGCAGGCGTTTCCTTCCCCGTGCTATGTCGCAACGCATGCAAACGCGACAGTCGTCGCGGAACGCCGCTGCGGCCAACGAAGATGACGACAACGGGTACTCCGGCGTAGTGACGTTGTACACGGATGAGCGCAACACACTTGTTGGCGCATCGCAAGAGCAATTGCTCCAGCAGTACCGGGACGCAGTCGCGTTCGGGAACACAGCGATCGCGCGATGGCGCGACCAAGGCGAGCCGATGAGCAACGAAGAGCAACTGACGGTGCTTCGCCTGATGGCACACTCGGCAGGCGACGTCGCGTTTCGTTCGGACGTGAACGCCGACATGCAGTCGGCCATGGCGGAACTCGCGGCACAGGCGTCGACGTACGTCGACGGCCAAGTCGGAGAAGCGATCCGCGAGCTCGCGGAAGAGACGCTGGCAGTCATCAACCTCAACGACGGCATGAACCGCGACATCATCAACCACGCGCTGGTAGAAGTGCGCGGGCGCGATGAGCAAGTCCACGCACGTATCGGACAGCTTACGCAGGAGATGAACGCCCAGTTCAACGACCAGGGCATGGCCTTCATGAACGCCATGCAGCAGCGCGTGCAACAGACCGAGATCGGTGTTGTGCAGCGGCTCGCCAAACTGCAGTCGAACATGCAGGAGCAGAACGTGGCGATGTACGCACGCTGCAACGAGATGTTTGAGTCACGCATGAAGCAGGTGAACGCAGGGCGAGATGCCGCACAGTTCACACGATTGGTCCGCATGGAGCAGGAACACTTTGCGAACCTCGCGAACACGGAAGAACGCGTGCTCGGCCAAGCGACGGAGATCGGCGACGCGGTCCACTCGGCGGCCCAGGCGTCGGCCGGACAACTCCGGAACCAGCAAGGCAAGCTGCACCAACGCATGCGCGACATCGACACGAAAGTCGACGCCGTCGTGGGCGACATCGACAGCATCACAGCGCAGTGCCGGAACTACGATGTCGACATGAAGGACATCCGCCAGCGCATCGAGGGCGTCACGGCCGACATGCGCGGACTGCGCAACAAGTTCGAGGACATGAGTCGATCTGTCGCGCTATCGGCTTCGGCCAAGGAGGTCGACAATGTGCGCCGCGAACTCGACGGGTTGGCACAACGCACCCACCGAGCCGTCACGGGATTCGACGGTATCGTGACACGCGTGGCTACGATGGAGAAGGACGCCCATCTGCACAAGGACAACGCCGACGCAGCCGCACGTTTGCGGAAGTCGATTGACCGCGTGGAACAAGAGGTCAAGACCGCGTTATCGCAATCACGGCAAGAGTCATTGGCAGCGACAACGAGCGCGAGCAACGCTCAGCAGGCCGCAACGGCGGCGACTGCAGCAGCAACGGCAGCGACATCGGCCGCTACGGCCGCTACGGCAGCAGCGACAGCAGCATC
>JAUZRX010000099.1 GCA_030949985.1 Acidobacteriota bacterium | reverse complement strand
TTACTTTACTCATTTTTGTACCTCGTTGTTCTGTTAGTGATATATATAAAGGTGTGTCCCTCCGCCATCAGGCAAAGGGACACAATTCAACATCTTAGCGAGCATGAACGACACGATCAGGAACTGTAATGTAAACGTCCAGATCGCCCGTCGTGGTGCTCTTGGCACCGTTTTCAATGATAACCAGGCGCAGATAAGGGAACGCACCCTTAGCAGCCGTGCTTTGCTCAAAAACAGCAGCATCACTCGGCGCTCGACCGAGAGAATCGGCAGCTCCGACCGTCAGCCATTCCTGAGCAGAATAAGATGCAGAAGGATTGCGTTTTCCAGTCACTTGCCACGACACCGTTACACCGATAGTATCTTTTCCAGCACCAGACGATGGCGTCACAAACAGAGCTGAGATATTGTTATCGGGAGCGCCCCAGATAGGAATCCCAGCACCATTGCTGCCCAGATGTACCAAAAAAGTATCGGTGCTCGCAGTGCGGGTAAGCGTAGCCTTATAGACCACAGCATTTTTGTAACTTGCATGCTTCTTGGCAGCCGCCACACTCACCTGAGTATGAGCATCAGCAGTCAAAAAACCAGCTACCACCAGAAGCAGCACTGCTTTCAGAACCTTCATTTTTAACGACTCCTTAATTTGCGTGTTTTGGGTTTCGCTCATCTTACGAGAAGATAAACAGGCCATGAACCGACGGAAATGCCGGTTCCAGAGCCGCTACCGTGCGGTACGCATACTTGCGGATACGGATTTGATTTTGATTCTGGGTATTGGTCAGCAAGTGCGTATCATAATTCTTGCCTTTACCAACAAACGGACGATATTTCACGTAATCCATATCGACCGCTACCATGTAATCTTTGTAGAATCCGTCACCACGTAGGGACTTGTCCCAGAACAGGTTCAGAATGCCAAACGGAGTCTTGATCTTGGTCACAGCCAGACCAAAGACCTCCGCCTCGTTCATTACCTGAACATTTGCGCCCGCAAGGAACGATCCTGAACCGATCTTCGAGAAGAAACCCAACACACTCGAACCCACGATGCCCACTTTAGCCTGCGAACCCAGAGCAAACAGTTGTTCCATGTGATCGATAAACGAGCTATAATCGTAAGCCACGTATGACGGTTCAACGATTCCGTAGCCGTTCATCAACGCCGAACTGTTGTCCTGCGCAAACGTTACGATACCGTAGGTGGTACGTAGAGTCACAGAACCGCTATCGATACCGCTCAAAGTTACAACCTGCTTATCCAGCGCAGACAGGAGCATCGATCTATTAATTGAAGCCTTGTGTTGTTTAAGAGTTTCGGCAGCCAGTCGATTCCATTCGTCAGGGCCAAAAACACCTTCAGCTTCGGCAGTGTCCTCCATCGACCATGCGTCTTCAAAGTCCTGACAGTAGGTCTGGTTCGCCGCCAACACGCTGTTGACCGCAGGAGCAGCCGAAGAACCTGAACCCATAGCCGTACCGATAACCTGAATCTTGTCATTGTCGGCGATGTTGGTTACGTTCGAACCCATAGCACGAATATCGATCTGATTCTGGCTATCAACATTCTTGATCACAAAAACAGTATCATTGCCACCGCTCTGGTGGATTACACGACACAGCAAACCAGCACGCAGAAAGCCAACCGAACCACCGCCGCCATCATCAACAGCAAGGTTCGTGATCGTGTTAGCCGCCCATGTGCCAGCACCAGCCGCATAGAACTGGTAATTGATCCATGCCGGATCATTGGAGAAAGATTTCGGTTCCAGCGAATCGGTAGGCTTACGAGACAGCTTTAGCAAGAACGTCAGCCAGGGAGTTTCTTGCTTAGCAGGCTCATAAAGCTCGGCGAAATCCAGGTTGTATTTCAGACGATCAGCCAGAAAATCACCCTGGCCTTTCGCCCCGACTACAGCAGTTCCGCCAGTGTTATAAT
>JAUZRX010000098.1 GCA_030949985.1 Acidobacteriota bacterium | reverse complement strand
AGGCACTAAAAATAGTCAGAAATGTCTAAATCATCATGACAGCGACCTTAGACTTCAGTGAATCGAGGGTAGGAAATGGCTACCATTATGAGACCAAAAACAGACCCGAAAGTGACCAGAGGATGCCGAGGGAGCCCAGAGGGGAAGGTTTCTCCGCTGTGACTACAAAATAGACCCAAAAAGTGACCGAAAAGTAGTAAAAATATACCAAAATGAGACCCTCGAGGACATAGTTTTCACCCAAGAATGACTACCTAGACCTTCTAGAAAGTGACAAAACATAGAAATATTACAGATTTAGACACGATCACTTAAGATATCCAATACTACCATTAAGATCACAGTCCCAAAATAGGGTCAAAATAGGCCTCAAAACATGCCCTTTGCGTTACAGAGCATCGGAGGTGATTTTCACGAAAATCTCTTTATACGTGTCCGCTGCTCACGAGTCAACTCTGAGACAGAGGATCACAGAAAATGAACCACTTTCCACACTATCGAGATCTACTATAACCACAAATATGAAAATAGTGAGAACTGATGAAACGCTCTGAGGTCCAAAAATCACTAGTTTCAAAAAGTGAGACTCTTAAAATCACTCGGTGCTCAAGAAATCCCGACGACAGGTCTAAAATGACCAAATCCTACTGTGTGTAACGCCCTGAGGTCTAGTGAGAGACAGGAAAATGCGACACACCAAAAATCGACTAAAATTTACACCGGCGGACACCTATCCCAGTCTCAAAAACCATGTCCCAAGCAGCTCACCACCTATGGATGACTTAAGAGAAAACGACCCAAAATGTGTGATTTTGACAAAATGACCACTTTTTCACATCAAATTCACGGCAATCCCAGCCCGCGTGTGTGTAAAAACATGGAACGTTTTGTGGAGCCAGGGGCCCCTCTTCAACTTCTGTCAAACCACGTTTTCGTGGTTCTTCTAGACCTCGACCCTTTAAAAGATGGCTATTTCTATACAGCACGCGTTCACAGGAGTTTCATACCAGGTCTCGAGGTCAAGATTTCCACTTAAAAAGGATTACCTAGACCCTACAAAATAGCGTTACGGATTTAAGGTAGTCACCGCCGCTAAGCTGCTTCTATAGAGACGTCAAAACGTTTCACCTTTCTACCAAAATGACCTCATGGTTTTAGAGTCCTTTGGTAGCAGAGTGCCATCACAAGGCGAGTATCTACTTTTACAAACCAGCGTGACATTTGGTTTCCAATTTAGTAAGGTGTAAGAACTCCACCCGTCTCAGGGTAGTATGCTGTGAAAAGTACCCGCTCAAAAAGGCGTTACATTAGACCCCAGAAAGGAGCTCTCACTGTGACTCACATACACTTAAGATATTCATTACTCACATAGGATAGCTGGTTCGAGTCTTTCAACCTCCGGAAGATG
>JAUZRX010000097.1 GCA_030949985.1 Acidobacteriota bacterium | reverse complement strand
TCGCCTGCTGGCGCGGGCCGGTCGCCTCTTCGCGGAGAAGCTGGTCTCGGGCCTGGCCGCGTGCCGGGAGGCCATCGAAGCGCGTGTCGGGAGGAGTCTCTCCCTGGCCACCGCCCTCGTGCCGGAGATCGGCTATGAGCGGGCCGCCGCCATCGCCCGACGCGCGGCAGACGAGGGGCGCACGGTCGAGGAGATCGCCCTCGAAGAGAAAGTCCTTTCCCCCACGCGGCTGCGGGAGGTTCTCGATCCCGCCAACCAAGTCTGAACGGCGGACGGACGGGCTGGTGTCCCGCGCCGGAACTTCGTTATCATCCCGCCCTATTCACGGAACCTCGTTGCGCGTCCGCAGTAGAGGGCTCCGCGAACAATACGGGATCATATTCGGCGAGTCATCGGCGTTCCTGGCAAGGCACGACGACGACTCTGTAGCAGCGCTGCTGCGAGCGCCGGGCGTTGCGGGGTGCCGGCTAGCCGGCTCTCGGTTGAAGCTCTCGCGTCCTTCCGCCTCTCGTCGCTTTCCCGTGTCCTGCTACGCCGAATCGAAGCCGCTGCTGCAAGCTGTTTTCGCGTTGCGGGCAGTTGATCTCCTGCGCGGGCAACCCGAGATAGATTCCTCTCGACAGGGTCTTGACTTCCGACAGCGGTCTATGGCAGAAAGTGGGATGTCATCCCCGCGGATGGGGATGACATGGGATGCAGAGTAGGACCGCGCCTTGTTGGCCCAGGGTGCGGGATTGGGGGCAAGATGAAAAATCGTCGGCGGATTTGTGGCAGCAAGGAGAGTAACTCGTTTTGCGGAGAGATTAGGAGTCGATTCTTCGGCGACCGGCGACCGGCGACCGGCGACCGGCGACCGGCGACCGGCGGGGTGGGTGCGGGTTGTCCTTATCGGGGCAGTTTGCGTCCTGATTGGCATGGCGGCTCTTGCCGAGGCCGGTCCCGGCGGGGATCCGCCTCCGCCTCCGCCGCCACCTCCGACCGATGAACTCCCTGTCATTGAGACGCGGAACTCCGACTTTCTCGAGGAGATCGCTCTCGAGCCTCGTGCATCGGGGCCGGCTTTCGCTCTGGGGGACGCGATCGACCTTTGGAACGGCAACCTCCACCTGAGCCTGCCGGCCAGCCCGGCCTATTCTCTGGACGGCCGCCTCTCGCTGGGAATGTCCCTCGGCTACAACAGCAAGAAGGCGAGGAAAGACCGTTTCGTAGCGGGGACGCAGCTCTTCCATACGGTGATGGGGCGGAGTTGGGTAGGTCTTGGCTGGACCGGTCATTTAGGGCGCATCTTCAAGATGCCGGTCTACCGCGGCGATGGAGAGTACGGCGAACGGTCGTACTTCGAGACCCCTACCGGGGGGTTGTACAAGTTCAAGCCCAATTTGAACAAGGCTCACCCGGGACTCAATATCCAGTATTTCCCGGATCAGACCTGCACGAATTGGGGACCGCCGCCGTGGTGCGACAAGGTGCCCGATTCGCCGGACTGCGCCGAGGACGTATGCCTGGACTGGAACGTCAAGCCCGGCTACTACCAGGTCACGTATCCTGACGGAACTGTGGTCAAGCTGGACCACTACGTGCCGGCAACGAAGGTGGATCCCGGTGGGTGGATCGAGAACTACGATCTGGCGGGCTGGTACGCGACTTCGATAGCTGACGTCTTCGGCAACACGATTCAGATTCACTACTCGGATGACGCCGCTGCCATTCCGGGGGCCATCGACCGGGTCTGGGCGGGAGATACCAACGCTCCCGATGCCGAGCTGACGATGACCCTCTGGACCCAGGCCGACGTGGACGCCGGCGCCTGTCCCGTAGCAGCCAGGGGCCACCTCAGGGAGGTGCACGCGGTCGGCTTCGAAGGGCAGGAGGTGGTCTACAAGTTCTCCTACGGCCAGAAGACTCTCGTCGATCAGCAGCGGGGCGAGTTGCGCACGGCCGGTGAACAGAAGGTCATCGACGTGGCGGTGCTCAAGCAGGTTGATGTGGGCCCGTCAGGCGGTTCGCCCTTGCTTTCGACGCATTATCGCTACGGTGTTGTTCCCTCGGTCGGTTTTTCGTCCGCGTCTTTCAAGGCTCTGCTGGGCCGCATCACCTCTCCCACGGGTGCCGTCGCGGAATACGAGTACGGGACCAGCGTGCTGGGCACGCGAGAGGTGTCAGGCGGGCTGGAAGATCGCGAGGCGATCGGCGTGGTACGTCGCGTCGAATTCCCCGACGGACTCGGCGATTCCGGTGCCCCGGCTGACGAGCCCCACTACACCTGGTCCTGGGAGCGGCAGTTCAAGGCATCTGCGTGTTCGTTGAGTGGCAAGGAGTCGAACGCGATCACGAACAGCTTCCTCTCGAGCTTTCCGGACGGGAGGGAGACCGAGGCGAAGTTCTACGGACACCCGTGCGGCAACAACGATCCCGATTGGGGGTCGCTTGGGACGGTCTGGAAGATGACGGTCGAGACGGAGCCGGGCTTTCAGGAACTCTCTTGCGCACCGTCGAGCTGACCTTCGACACGGAGCAGGATCCCAACAGTCAGGAGGTCGGCAAGGCGTTACGGCAGATGACCACCACGACCTTCGAGGACGATACCGGCCAGTGTTTCGGGGCTGCAGGCGGCGGTACGGCACGCCAGATGATCTCCGAGTTCCGCCAGCGAGACTCCCTGGATCGCTGGCGCATGTCGGTGATCAAGGGAGATTACCTCCAGGGCTCGGACTACTTGCTGACGTACACCAATTACGAGGAGACCGGTCCTCGAGTGGGCCAGCATATTCTCGGTGCCTGGGACTATCGCTTCGTGGAGAGTGGTGCCGGCGGGCCCGAGAGTAGGTACGAGGAGCGTGCCGCCTTTGACGACAGCGGCAACCTGACCGAGACCTGGGTGCAGAACGAGTGGGCGACGGCGAGCACCCAACTGGGCGCCGATCCATCAAGTGATGTGGTGACCCCGGCAGGGGACATGTCCCAAGACAGCGACGTGCTGCACCTGACCTACACGCACTACGACAGCGGGAATGTCAACACATCCACGGTAGACGGCGCGGATCCGCCGCCGAGCGGGAACACGTCCCCCTCCTCCTTCACGACGACCTTCACCTGGCAAAGAGGAGTCGTGAAGAAGATCGAGCAGAGCGGGATGGCGGCTCCGGTCAGCGAGTATCTTCTCGACGACAGCGGCCTCGTCAAGGATGCCCTGGACTCGAACGGTCGGAAGACGACGTTCTCCTACGACGTTCTGGGACGGGTCACCCGCGTTGACCCGGAAGACGCTCCCAGTGCGCCGGAACAGGCATCGCGGCTCTACTACCCGGATTTCACCGACCCCAACGGAGAGCTGATCTTCAAGGCCATTACTTCAGGCGGCGAGGAGGGCGAGTTCCTGCCGGGTTCCTCCGATCAGCTCTACAGCGAGCAGACCAGCGACGGACTCGGCCGGACGATCGAAAGGCGTCGCGCGCTTCCTGACAGCACGCAGGCCGTGCAAGTGGCCCGTTACGACCAGCTCGGCAGGGTGATCTTCAGCTCGGTGTGGATGAGCGAGAGCGATTACGCGGCGGCTGCCAAGACGAGCTGGGAGGCGCCGGATCGGGACGGTGACGGCAACCCGGAGTATCGGGTGACAGGAGTGCCGCTGACCCCGGGAGATCCCGAGAGCCGCCCGTGGGGTGTGATCGCCTTCTATGGAACGCCTTCCGGCTCTGACCCTTACAACCCTCTGGCCATCGAGCCGGACGGGCTTGGCCGAGTTCGGCGCACGATCGCGGCCGACGGAACGACGGTGGACCTGGACTACTGCGGTCCTCACAGCCAGAAGACGGTGCAGGTGCGCGGCGACGTGGGCAGCGACCAGACCCAGCCTGCGGTAACCCGCTACTACCGCGACGGCCTGGGACGGTTGGTGCTGGTCGATACGCCAGACAGCAGCGAGCCTGGTGGCCAGGCGGCAGACGCGATCTACGCCTATGATCTCCGGGGGAACCTGAAGGAGGCGAAGATCGTCGACGATCTCGGTGACGATCCCTTCTCGAAGTGGCTCGACGGCAGCCTGAACCCAGGGACGGTGCAGTTGCGGACCTTCGACTACGATGCAGCGGGGAGGCTTGAGGCTTACGAGACCCCTGAAGAGGGGCGCGTGGAAGTGCTTTCCTACAATGCCGCGGGACAGCCCTGGCGCTGGCAGGACGCCTCGGGAGCCGAGCGCGGCTACGTTTTCGAGGCGAGGTACGATGGCGCCGGCAGGCAAGAGGAGATACACAAAGTGCTGTTGCCTGACGGCGCCCCTTCGGCGAGTCTGGAAGAGGGCTTCGAATTCGCGGCGGGCACCTATGGTTCCTGGACTCCCGGCACCATCGACGAGAGCGGCGTGTTTCAGCAGCAGAGTTCCTCGTCGTGGCAGGTGGTGACCTACGCGGACCTGCAGTGCATCGATCCACCACCCGGTGGCACAGGCACCAACGGCTTGTACCTGGGCGACAACTGCAACTACGACAACGTGCCTTGCGGCACCCAGGCGGTACGGCAGCGGATTCCCAACGTGGAGCGGGACACGGTCCTGACCTTCGCCTTCTGGCGACAGGTGCGAAAAGGCGTTTCCGACTACGACCGTTTCGAGGTGCTCCTGGCGGCTGCCGATGCGAACCAACTCGCGAATGCACCACGAGCGCTTCGCCTCGACGCGCGGCAGAAGTCCTATGCCCGCTGGCGCAAGACCATCATGGTGCGCCCAGCCGACTTTTTCGACGACAGTGATCCCTGGCCCCGAGACCTGGACCTGGTCTTCGCCTTCACCAAGGGAGACGGACAGGCCGGCGTGGGAACCGGGATCTTTGTCGATAATGTCTTCGTGGGACGCCGTGGCACCGAGACTCTGGTCCGCTACAGCTACAGCGAGACCCACTGCGACTCCGGCACCGTCGATGCATCCTGTGCCGACGCTGTGATGAATGCGGACCAGGCCAAGGACCAATTGACTACCGTGGAGAGTTTCCACGACGGCCGGGTCTTGGCGATCACGCGCTACGTCTACCGCGGTCTGAACGGGCGCCTGTCGATGCGCGAGCAGTGGATCGACTGGACCATGACGGCGAATCCTGCTGATCCTTCCGGCTGGGCCCGATGGATCACGCGCTACAGCTACACCGACCAGGGACAGCTTGCCGAGGTTGCGGGGCCCTACCTGGCCGGCGATCCTGCCCCGCGGACCTACAGCTACGACTACCTGCGCGGCCACCTCGACGGCATCAGGGAGACCTCCGAAGGTATCGACTTCGTCAAGCCGAGCGCGGGCAGTGCGCTCTACGGCCCATGGAGCAACCTGGAGTTCCTGCGCTTTGCCAACGGCTCCTCGTCGACCTTCTCTACTGACGTTCTGGGCAGAGTGTCGGAGATCGACGTCAAGGGACCCGACGAGGCCACGTACTGGAACAGCGGCGCCTACCGCTTCGACGGGGCGGGCAACATCGTCGGCATCGGTGACCAGGAGTACAGCTATTTCCCCTCGGGAAGTCTCCACCAGGCCAAGGTGCGCCCCCAAGCCGGGGATCCGGACGCAGCCCTTAACACCCTGACGTACAACTATGACATCTTCGGCAACATGACCTCGCGGCAACTCGATCCGGCGGACCCGAAGCCCGACGTGCCCGGCCTGGAGTTCAGCGGGCGCAGCTACGACCTCGGCGACCACGTGACCAACGCCGAGTTCCGTTACGATCTCATGGGGCGCATGATCCGCTTTCCGCGGGAAGTGGACACGGGCGGCTCGGCGCCCGTGGTCCAGGCGGCGATGTGGTCCGACGGCGGCCAGCTCGTGAGCTTCTTCCAGGGTGAGCCCACCACCGGAGAGGCTCCCGCCGAGCAGTATCTCTACAACGCCGGGGGCCTGCGATTGGTGCGGCTGCCCCTGGGCCGGGACGGTCAGGCCCGAATCTCCGTGCGGGACGCCGGCGGTCAGACCGTGGCAGAGTACGTGGACAAGCCCGGCGGCGAAGGGCTGGTACTGGAGAAGGAGTTCGTCCATGGCTTCGGCCGCCTGCTGGTCGAGCGGCATCCTGCGGGATCGACGCCAGCCCAGGCGGCCGGGTCCAGCCTGTACAGTGACGGCTCCTACGGCCTGGACCTGACGGACGATGAGGGAGGCACGACCTTCGACGTTGACATCCAGACCAGCTCCGGTTTCCGCAACCAGGTAGCCGGCGTGCAGCCGGACGGCAGCGGACACTACCAGATCTCGGAGTCCGACCTCGCTCCGGGGGAGACCAACTACCTTCGCATCAAGTCCGTCGCGCCGGAAGAGAGCCCCTACTCGGTGCCCGTGTCGATCAGCTACGATCCGGCCATCGACGGAAGCTCCGAGAATCAGGTGCGGGCGGTCTCCGTCAGCCGCATCGGCGACAACCTCCTGGTCCGCTGGTCCCTGCACCAGGACAACGGCAAAGCGTTCCAGGTCTACTTCCATCGCAGCGACAACGGCCTGACTTACGCTCTCTCCGCCACAGCTCTGCCGGCTGGGACCACGGAGTACACCGTCGCCAACCAGGCCCTGGCGGCCCCCTGCGGCGGGATCTTCTTGCGCCAGGGGGATATCGGCTCCGGAGGCGGCCTGACCAACCCGACGCCTCCGAGCCCCGAGGCCGGCCTGCCGGGCCCGTTCTACGGCGAATTGGAGCCCGGCTTCGATGGCTGCCTTGGCGGCAGCGATCCACCGGAACCGCAAAAGCTCGTCGATCGCTACCACTTCTGCGACCACCTCGGCAGCCTGCGGGTGGAGACCGGGGAAGGGGGTTGGTTCGACCTGGGCATCGACTACTATCCCTTCGGGCTGGAGATGGAGAGCACGACGTCAGGTGGCACCAGCGCGAGCCGGTGGAAGTACACGGGGCACGAGCGTGACGATGAGACCGGGCAGGACTACATGAAAGCGAGATACAAGAGCCTCCAGTTGGCGGACTTCATGTTGCCGGATCCCTTTCTAGGGAGCATTTCTCCTGGAGATCCCGTTACATGGAAACGAAACGCATACGTGTTGAACAGCCCATTGCAGTACGTCGATCCTTCGGGATTGAATTCGGAGTCCACGCTTTGCATCGATACCAACAATGATGGAGAGAAGGACACTTGCTTGGAAGGCGGCGGCGGATGGACTTGTTGGAGTGAAGGCGCTTTCGACTATTGTGTTTCTGGTACGAGTCTACCGGGACCATCGGTGCCTAGCGTCGGGCAGCAATATGCAGTGTTCATGGCACAGCACTTCATCTACCGGCTCTCTCAGGCGGTTTTCTTTTCGCCGCACCTGGCCATGCTAGATGGTGGAACAGGTGGTGGCGGGAGGAGTCCGGCGCCAGGGCGAGAAGGGCATGGTACTGGGGGCGGGCCCCACGGGCTTCCCCCCAGAAACGTTCTTCATGACATCGGAAGTGTGTTAGATACTACTGCCGCGGTATTCCAGGCAACAAGAGCAGTGGCAGTCATTTCCGGAACTATCGCAGTCGGGATTGGCGCTGCTGTGGTTGATGGCCCATCGCCGCTCGGTGACGTGGTTGGCGTGCCGGTCGGCTACGCAGCTACTGTCGCAGCTACGGAGCCACTCGGCTGGACCGCTTCCGCTGCGGATATCTTCGGGACTGCCTTCACTATCTGGGGAGATAGCCGGTTACCGACTCGCCAGCGAGTCCGTTGGAGGTCGAGTGTTGCGTATTCTGCGGTTGGACTGATTTGGAAGGAGCCGATCTCCGGTGCGGCAATGGGCATCTACGGAGCGGTGGTCTCATGGGACAGGGCTCCTGCAAACCCGATGGAACTCTGGAAGTCGCATTAACTGGGGGTGCTTGAGATGCAAGTCTCTGGCGTGATGATAGTGGGTATACTGGTTGGCATTCTTATGTTTGCTTACAGCGTGTTGCGGTACCGGCGGGAGATGGTGGAGTATGTTCGGGGGGATCCTTCTCGATCGCTGTGGGATCTTGCACCGTGCTTTGCATGGGGCGCCATGGGCGTTGGAATTGCTCTTTTTTCCTCAGTTGCAGGCGATTCGAGTTTTTCCTGGAAAGAGAAGGTCCTGGTTCCGCTCGGCGCGATGCTCGCGATAGCAATAGGGGGGCCTCTCTCCATGGCTATAGATCGGTATCTCTTTGCCGGGCCCCTCTATCGACGACAGGTTGCCAAACTGGAGAAGAGGAGGCGGAAGCTCGCAGAGGATTCGGAGGGAGTTGAAGAGAAGGAACGCGAGGAGTAACGGTAGTCGTTCAGATCGAAACGGATGTAGATCGTCTTCGCCGAGCGCACGGTCTTCACGTGATCCGTAAGCGGTCGGAAATCGGCGTTCTTCCCAGGCCCGTGCATGACAGCTATAAGAGCCTCTGACCTCGCATCCGTCCCAGGATGCTGGAGAAGAGGAGGCCAGCGATGGCGAGAGGGCGTTCACAGCGTGTCCGGCGTAGTGAGGAAGAGTGGCGGGAGATTCTTGAAAGATTCGAGGCCTCGAAACTGAGCCTCAGGGCGTTCT
>JAUZRX010000096.1 GCA_030949985.1 Acidobacteriota bacterium | reverse complement strand
CGGCCACATTGTACTCGATGCCGGGAGTGGCCGCGCTGTCGGGGACCACCTCCTGCCAGGGGGTGGTGGCGCCCGCAGCGTCGTAGATCGCCACGCCCGTCAGAGCGCCGTGGCGGTAACTCAAACCGTATTCGGGGTGCTGGCGGCTGATCGATGCGCCGTCCGGAAAGGGAAGCCGCCGGCGCAACAGCAGACCGCGGCCCCCGGGCTGGTCGTCGTAGCTGTAGGCCGTCTCGAAGCTGTCGAAGGCGCTGTCTCGATCCCAGTCCAGCTCGATCTGCCCCGCGAAGGCCAGACCGAAGCGCTCCTGGTAGCGCAGGCTGCGGACATGGATCACCGTGCTCGTCGCATTCAAGGGCTTCTGCCCACGTCCTCGTCTATCGCCCCAACCCTTCCTCCACCGCAGAGGTCAGCAACCGCATTCATCAGCCAATTTCGCAGCCAATCCTCTCCTTCTTGAGTACAGAGCCACTGTCCATCCACGTAGACCTTCCCAAACCGACCCACGTAGAGCGCTACTGACTCTTTTCCCAGCCGCATCTCTAGGCGCCCCCTCACATCACCTGGAGCCTCACCATAGCTGCATGTTCTCAAGTGCCTGAGAGTCTCACCGAGTTCTGCGACTGACGGTCGATCGCCGGCTATCCAGACTCTGACATCGACAGCACCAGTAGCGTACCATTCAGCCATCCTTGCGGGTGTGATCCTCATCCGGAACAACTTCTGAAAAGACACGCCTTGGTACTCGACGGAAACCGGCTCAAGTGAAAGCCACCAACGATCAGGTATGCTCCCAGCCGATCCCGCCCCGATCGCTGTGCAAGTCCCGAATACCAAAGAAAGCGCGAAGAGGAACCTGCCGTATTCTATCTTCATGCGTCTCTCCTGAGCAAAGAACCGATGTTACTTGGCCAGACCTCCCTACTTCTTGGAGGTAGGAGTCTTCGTTCGCACAGCAGTTCCTCCATGGCTCTTTCGAGTCGGCTCGTCCAGAGCCTTCGCTATGTTTTTCTCGGCATTCGTCGCTCTCTTTTCCTCCAAGTTGGTGTAGGTTGGGGCCTTCGTACCCGTAGCCCTTGTAGCTTCCGCGGGATTCTGGTTGTGGTGAATCAGATGCGATAACTCATGGAACAACCCAAGTGCGGCGGACTGAATCGTTCCCCCTTGAGAGTCCGTTCGGCCACCCTGGCCGGCGACGTTGAGTCCACTCGTCGGATCCCAGTTGATCGTGTTCGTCGCCGGATCATAGCTGTCGTCGTGGTTTGCATTGATAGAGATAGTAGGTTCCTTCGAGCCTTTGTAACCTTGCGCGATCTTGAACGCGTTCTTTCCAGCAAGAGTCTGGGCCAAGTACATCTTTGCCCTTGCCACGTATGCTTGAGCCCCCTTCCCTTTGTACTTGATCAGTCCATCTGGATCAGTGAAGACCACAGGATTGCTGTCAGTATACGAAAAGCGATTCCATGTCGAGGGTGCTCCCCTATTGATACTCTTGCTGCTCGGATCGGGCGATAGGAACCGTGCAGACACTGCCTGATAAGATCTGGCTTTCATGTAGTCCAGACCTGTAGCCCCATCCCTCTCATGCCCGGTAAACTTCATCCGCTGATCCCCGCTCTCCTCCACCGCCGCCTCCATCCCGAACGGGAAGTACTTCCAGCGGCCGATCTCGATGCCGTTCTCGTCGGTCATCAGGCGGGTGCTGCCGAGGTGGTCGCGGTGGATGTATTGGAGGTTGCGGGAGGCGGGGGCCGAGGCGGGGTTCTGGTTCAGGGTGGTGTTGCGGGCGTCGTCGATGATCACCGGGCTCTGGTCGAACTCCTGCATCGTGGCCGGGTCTACCGCCGTGAACCAGTACTGGCCGTGGCCC
>JAUZRX010000095.1 GCA_030949985.1 Acidobacteriota bacterium | reverse complement strand
CAACGTAGGTGGTCGAGATGGGCCGGGGCCAGTCGAAATCGACCTCCCAGAAGCCGGAAAAGGCCCTACACACGTTCATATAGACATTGGGGCCATAAAAACAGGGGGAAACTTCTGCTGTCAGGGTAGCGTGGCTGTCCTTGCACACCGAGCAATAACATTCTTTCTCGAAAATGACCTTTTCGTGCAAACCACGATAGAGGTCCCTTTGCCCTCGCGGCTCTCCAGGCCCTGATATGTGATCAGTTTCCTAGAGGCAAAAAAAAAAAGTAGTGTTGCTTACGCTCCATTTTTCCCTGTCCTCTGCAACTTCGGGTTCAAGCAGCCACGTTGCCACAGCGCGCTGACCCCGTCCTTGCTCATCTTCGCAATTTTCTCTAAGTAGGCGCGCGCTGCGACCACACGTCGCCAACGCCAACACCGGTCAGAGGTCTGACGGACCCCCAGGCCGAATCCCGGGCCCCAATGTCGATATGAACGTGTGTAGGGCCTTTTCCGGCTTCTGGGAGGTCGATTTCGACTGGCCCCGGCCCATCTCGACCACCTACGTTGGGTTTCTGGGGGCCGAAAAATCGCGGTTTTCCCCCCCTGAACCGCCATTTTTCAGGAAAACGAGTATAGCACGCAGCGCGCGGGGTCCGTCGAGGAGGCGGGCAATTGCGGGTGTCCCGACAGTACTCGACCCGCGACCCTGGGTGTTGAAACCTTGGCGGTGGGCTGGGGGGTGCCTTAACCTTCAACCTTGGGATTTTGACACCGGGCGAGGGCCGCCATCGATAATTGATGATTGATCGAAACGTGATTGAAAATAATTGATCGATCTGGACCGGGATGGGTCGAGGGATAATCGATCGGCGGGGGAGCAGTACTGAGATGGCGTGGCGGGCACCCTACAGAAGATACTCGACGGAATCGGTAAGCCAATGGGAGCAAGCGGAGCAAGCGTGCGTCACAGGAAACGCAGCGGCCGTACGACGAGGACAGTACTGGAGACGGGGGTCCCGACACTGCCTGGCCCGCGACCCCGGGATATGTGGACATAAAAACAGA
>JAUZRX010000094.1 GCA_030949985.1 Acidobacteriota bacterium | reverse complement strand
CAATGATGGCCTGCACCTCGGCGGGGTCAACCTGTGGGGTCTGGTGCTGCTGGGCCAGCAAGTCTGCCTGAACCTGATCGCGTATGGCCGCTTCCTGCGGGTCGGCAGGAGCTTCCATCTTTGCCTTGAGCGCAGCCAGCTTCTCGGTCATGGCGTTCGGCGGCGCCTTCGCCTCCTTCGGCGGCAGCTTGAAGCCGAGCGGCAGCGACGGCTGCACCTGTGTATCTGCCGTTTGCGCCGTGCTGTCAGGGTGGGGCACTGCGTCTTGCCACGGGGCAGGAGCCTGCTGCACACGGTCCGGCAGCAGGCCAGCGTCAAACATGGTGGTCTGCGTTGTAAGCTTGTTCGCTGGCGGAATTGTACTGACAACCTTGGTGCCGGCAGTATCCACCGGGCCTACCGCTGCTCCTTGCAGGTTAGGCGGCGCGAAGCGCTCCACCGGGCCGGCGTTCGGGTCAGGCCCTACGCGCCCGCCCATTGGTATTGCAGCCCCGCCGCCTGTAGGAGACAGCTTCGGGTCAGTAGGCGGTGGCAGCAACCCGGCCGGTGCGTCTGGGCCGGGCAGCGATGTCGCAGTAAGCAGGTTCGCCGGTTCATCGCCAGACAAGTCGCGCTTCGGCATTACCGGCTTCGGGTTTGGCTTGGCGTCTACCAACGGGTCTAGGTGCATGGCTCCAAGCGGGCCGCCTAGCAGGAAGCCAGCCCCGAAGGCGAGGGCTGCTTCCTTGCCATATCTCTGCGCGACGAGCGGCGCGAGCGCGGCGATGTCGCCATTGTCAAGCTGCTTGCGCAGCTCAGGATCAAACATGACGTGGTCGGTGACTTGCGCCAGCGCCTCCATCGTGCCTTCGAGCGCACCAAGCTTGGTGCCCTGCACAATGCGCTTGCCTATGCTGGTCTTGACGACCTTGTCCACCGTTTTCCGCAGCGCTGGCGACAGCCCCTTGGCGATGATGCCCTCGCCTGCCGTCTGGATGGCCGTCTTGAACAGCGTCGACTTGATTATGTCAGCCTGCACCTCTGGCGCGTGCACGTTGAGCCCACGCTGCTGGGCTTCCTCGAATGACGACTGCAGCTCCATCGTGCCTGTCACGGCAGCGACACCAGCGAACGCGCCTGCCGGGCCACCTACAGCGGCGCCTGCGATACCAGCCCCAATAGACGCAGCCATGGACGGGATAGCCTGCACTGTGGTGTCATACAGGCTGCCGGCAAAACTGCGGTTCTTGGCTATGGCAGCCAGCCTTGCCTCTTGCGACTGCGACAGCCCTATATTCCGCTGCGCGAAATCGGCTATGGCCTTGCCTGTTTCCTGCACAGACGGGTTGTCCGACATCTGCATGGCGTCACCGACACCGCCGACAATGGCTTCGCCGGTGGTCTGCAGGCCGACGCCGAGGTTGCCGAAAAACCCGAGGGGCTCGGAGAAGCTGCTCAGGTACTGCTGATACCCGGCAGAGTCCAGCTTTTGCCAATCGCCGGCTACGTCCTTCGGAGGCTTCGCCCGTGATGCAGCTATCTTTTGTGACGCCAGCGCCGCAGCGGCGTCGTCTGCATTGAATACCTTTCCGCCAACGAACATCTGGTGCGTGGACGGGCTGTAATATACATTCGGTGAGGAAGCTGCAGACGCAGCCGGCGCTGGCGTGGGGGCCTGTGGTGCGGACAGTTCAACTGGCGTCTGGAACTGCGTAGGCGCCGGTGCTTCGCCCGTGAGTGCGACATCGGCAGCGTTTGCTCCAAGCTGGTCAACCCCTATGCGCGCCGTGCGAGGGTCAAACGGTAGCCGCGGGTCAGCC
>JAUZRX010000093.1 GCA_030949985.1 Acidobacteriota bacterium | reverse complement strand
GCTACTAAGGGAACCAGATCAATCCCCTCCTCTGCGCATAACTCTCCGTAGGTGCCGTGTTTCAGTAGTTCATAAACTGAAGACGCTGCACCCGGAGCAGAAGCTGCTACTTTCATCGAACTTACGGATTGGAGGCAATTTTTTAAGATTTTTTGGGGATGGGTATTTCTGTACTTTTTTTGTTTTTTGGAAAGGATGTATAACTGTGAAAAAAGTCATCGCGAACGAGACCTATGCTTGCATTCTGAATGAAGCATCGTGAGCATCTTGGAACAAAATTGATGCGCCATGGCCTGTGCCAGGAACGTAGAGCCCAACATCACGCTACGAGTAGTAGAGGAGTTGCAGTACGTCGATGGGGGGAAGCTCAAGAGGTACCTAGAAACAACAATCTCAAAGAGTAAAGCAGAGTAGAAGTGAGGAAAGCGAGACCTGACATGGATAGGTCTGAGCCAGGTGAGACCAGGGCGTGCGCATTAAGCGTCTCTTGCGTCGCACGCTCGCTACTCGCGGGGGACCTCATGACTACTTGATCACTCTTCGGAACGTTGTGCGATGCTGAGTTCGGTTCTGTCTACTGGTTTACAACCGTGATAGTTCGGAAATGTCCTCCTGCGGGCTGATTTGCAGGCAGGTGTGTCGTGTCTGGGAATCGTCTGAAATAATGACGGGGCACGTTAGAGCAGTCAACTGCGGGTGCTTGGCGACTCATAGGTAAGCTGAACGACTCATAAATGAGTTGGACGACTCGTAAGTGAGCTTGGTAACTTCGTTTGCTGTTGCTAGCCATCTTGTCTCGAAGTGTAGTAGAAGTACTACTACACGCGTTTTGCTCACGGTGGTCTGGCCGGTACGTCCCAGGTATCCCAGTAGAAGAGTAGAAGCACCAACAAAACACTTTTCTATTTTGGAGTCAGTGGGCGATTGTATGGGCATGTTTGGTACGACTCACATAACAGATTTCCATCATCTAAATTCATTCTTGCTCCACATTTGCATTGTATGCGTCTTGTGCGAGCCTTCGCGGCGGGCTTTGTAGCGGGTTTGGTTGCAGGTTTCGTAGTTGGCTTTGTAGAAGGCTTCGTGGCGGGCTTCGTGGCGGGTTTCGCAGCAGGCTTTGTAGAAGGTTTCGCAGCAGGTTTTACAGCGGGCTTGGGTACAGGTTTGTGCGCGGGTTTGGGCACAGGCTGCTGTAAAGACGGTGTTGTTGAACCGAAGGGGGCAGTGTTGAATATCTTGGGTGAAGCTTTGGGCAAAGCTTTAGTTAAAGCTTTGGCGGTCGGCTTGGGAGCTATTGGCGTAGGGGTGCTGGTTTCGTTTGCTTCGGTTGCTCGGGCGAGTTCTCCTGTGATCGTTTGCTGAACAGTCGTATGCGCCAGGGGAGGGTAGGTGTCGGAGTCTATTGGGGCAGGGACTGGTGCTACTTGAATGCGTGAAGGAGAAGATGGCTTTTGCGATGGGGAATACGTGGTACTTCGCAAGCCAGATGCAGACGGCAGAGCAGGGAATGCGACTGGATTGTCCAGTCGTGAGGGTGAGGGGCTAGATGGCTCTGCGCTAAACAGCGAGGCAAGGTCATTCTTGACAAGGTGATCTTCGATTTGGTTTCTTCGTAGAGGGGAGGTCCTTTTGGCGTTGAACACTGTTGCTTGAAGACGAGAAACAATGTTGGAAAGCACGAAGACGCCACAATCCGTGGAATTCGTTTGAATAGGGCTAGATCCGATGAGCACGGTGGGTTGGGAGCTGTGCGTGCGGAGAAGCCACTTGGAGAAATTGTCAAGGGCCTTGATACGTAGGGAGGGAACATAACTTGGAGCAGAATCATACCACAGTATGCTGTTTAAGGGCTGTGCGTAGTGCAGCATAATCCAGTGCGCTTGGGCGTTGAGAGGTTTTAGGTGTACTGGTAAGAAGATGTCACCCAGTGGCGGTGTCCTCATGGACCGTTGCTGCTGCTGGGAAATGTGGGTGTCGTAGAACTGCGTGTACGCGATGTAAACGTCCTTTTTAGCAGAAGAGAGAAGCTGGGTCAAAAGGAAGATGAAAGAATTTATAACTTTGTCATTGAGTTCTTTTTCTTCCTTGAGCGCGAGCAAGTCAGTCCGGGAAGCGCGGATATCGGCAGGGAGATGCGCTAGACTTGGAACATCGGAAAGCGGAGGAGTAGAAATGTTCTCGGGTGACAAGAGTAAAGAAACTTCAGTTCGTGTAAGCTTTTCAGTATCCTGTGGCACCTCTGAGCCCGCGAAGGAAACATCTAGGGGTGTTACGGTGAGGTCAGAGGGGTCGGAGAGTGTGTTCCGTGGGGGGCTCATTTGTCTGCTCGAGGGTTCTGGTGAACGATCGCGGTGTGATGAAGATAGATTAGATGATTGTTGAATAGTACTGTCTTGGGTTACGGCGTTAGGAGCCAGCGGGATAGTTACTGTGGCTGGCAAATGTGCCGACTTGCCTAGGGGGTCTTTTTTGAAGGGCCAAATGGACAAAACTGGACGGAAGACGATGTCATACAGCTGGCGTCGGGATTGGTCGTCTACGTGGCGCTGCATGAACTTCGAAATTCCACTTTGAATGGTATGTAACAGAAAGCGTCGGGTGAAAAGGTTACTAAGGAGTCGGTAGACAGCTTGTGTGAATTTTTGGAGATCTTGACTGAAACGGAAGGGGACTACGAGACCGGAGATAACGCAGCCGATCTTGTTCGATTCAGGCATGGTACTGGCATGAGATGGAAATCGCACTAGCTGGAATGGGAAAGCATTTTGTTTATCTCTCATCGTAAAGTGCAGCTGATTGGCGATGGTATGGAAATGGAACAAGAGGAAAGGAGCGCCGTCAGGTGAGGTGGAGTTGCCGGTTTCATGGAGCTGAAGCTTGTAGTCCTCAGAAGCTGGGAGATCTTTGGCGTTAAGATTGGAAGCTCTATCATCGATGTAACGGCAAGCGTGCTTGAAGTTATTGAATGAAGAACTTACATGCGCGGGTCCATGCTTCGCGAGGGCTCTATCTACGAAGGCTAATTCATGTGCTGCGAGTGTAAGATTGGCAAGTGGGGCAGATGGTTCTTGTCCCATGCCTAAACCTTTCGCTTGACGGACGAATTTGTCACCTTGCATGATATAAGCGTTCGAAACGATGAAACGAATGGCCTCCATGGTAGGGGTGAAATGCCATTGACTGCTGCCATCAAGTTGCCATGAGTTGAAGATGGTAACTTCGTCCTTTTTGTGCAGGGGTACGAACTTCAGGCGATCGATGTCTAGAGTTGACGATTGATGAACGTGTGAAGCAACGAACTGAAGGGCCCGCTTTATCATACGCTCTACGCATGTAAAGATCATCTCGTGCGGTAATTGTGTATACATAGTAGAGAAATCGTCGCAGCGCACTTGCTGGGCACCTGACAAGACAGTGAGGCTTTCGGCGGCATCGCGAATGATCCAGATGCGTCTTGGATCGCCGTTTTCCATACGTATCTTGTCTTCGAAGAGAAGGATATCGATGATAGCGTCAAGGAACAGTGTGACGTGTTTTCCTAGTGCTGTGAGAGTTGTTTCACCTGGGTATCGACCGTTCTTTCTGCGATTGTGTTCGGTGATACCATTAACTTTGACTACGTTTAACTCAGAATGGCCGGCGATATACCTGTCAAAGGGCCTGCAAGGCTCCTTGTGCAACTTCAAGATAATGTACAGGTATGGGAGAACATTTGGTGTCTTCAGCTTGTACTTGTCGTT
>JAUZRX010000092.1 GCA_030949985.1 Acidobacteriota bacterium | reverse complement strand
CACGACAGGTGGTACCGCCTCGAAAGCCTCCGGGCCGGCGACGGAGCCACGCCGTGAGTGGATGGACCAGCCGGTTTGGCAGTACCTTTCGTTCCAGCGCCGGTCTCGCCGCGGCCCTCATGGCTGCGGTGGGGCCGGAGCCCTCTCTTCTGGGCCAACAGGTTGATCCTCTGATGATTGACCTTGCAAGTGATTCCGACGCTGTACGCATTGACGGCGAAGAACTCATGGATGCAACAGGTGGAGCAATAGCGTCGTGCGATGTCAACGGAGATGGGATCCAAGATCTTGTCATCGGTAACCATCTGGGAGACGGCCCGGACAACAGCCGGGGGGATTGCGGCGAGGCCGACCTGGTTCTCGGACGCCGGTCACGATGGCATGGCCCGCTCCAGATCACCACGTCGCGGACTCTCCACATCATGGGACAGAGAACATCCGACACACTGGGATGGGGCGTCACCTGTGGTGACATCAATGCTGACGGTTACGACGACATCGTACTCTGTGCGCCGTATGCGGATCGGCAGGTGGGCAACAACTGGATCGAAGGGCAGGCCCACGTGATCTTCGGCAGTCCTTCGCTGGCCGGGGAGATCGATCTGCTTACGGACCCTGGACTTGTGATCTACGGCGGCTTCTACCATGGAGCGCTCTGCTACAACCCGATCATCGCCGATCTGAACGGCGATGGCACCCAAGACCTCGTTCTCGACGATATCAACTCCCTTGACTATGCGGAGACGGGCAAAGCTGGCAGAGTCTACGTTCTCTTCGGCCGAACAACCTGGCCGGCCGAGATGAACATGAAATGGGGCGATGCCGATGTCACTATCACGAGCAAGCCCGGAGACGGTTTCGGAGCCAATCTGACCGCGGGGGATCTCGATCAGGACGGCATCGACGATCTGGTCATCTCCGCCCGGCTCGGTGATGGCCCGACGGACCAGCGAGAGAACTGCGGTGATATCCATGTCTTCCGCGGGAGGTCGGTCTGGCCGTCGCTGATCGACCTCGCGGTGGAATGGCCGGACCTGTTCATCTACGGGGTGGATCCAGGTGATCAGAGCGGCGCGAGCCGAGGGCTCGATGTCGGGGACATCGATTCCGACGGGACCACCGAGCTGGAGATCGGTGCGCGCCTGGCGTGGGGCCGCGACAACACCGGCAAGTACGCGGGGGAGTTCCTTTCTCTGGAACTCGGGGAGACCTGGCCCGATCCCGCGGTGGTGGATCTCGCAACAACCCACGATCTGAGAATCTATGGAGCAGACTCAGGAGACCAGTTTGCACTGACGTGCCGAGTAGGGGACCTGAACGGTGATGGGAACCCCGACCTCGTCAATGGGGCGCGAGAAGCCGACGGCCCGGCAGAGTCGAGAGATCGGGCAGGAGAACTGACTGCCTTTCTCGGGCCCATTACCTTCCCGGCGGACCTCGGCATAGACACTCGTGACCACGATCTGGAAATCATCGGCGCTATGAGCCTTGACAAGCTCCAGTTGAGCGCCGTTGCCGATCTCAACGGTGATGGCGCGGATGAGGTTGTGGCGGCGTCTTCTGTTGGAAGTCCAGATGATGTTCTCCCCTCAGTCTGGTTGATCAGCCCCTACGATCTCGACGGGGATGGCATCACTCAGCTTCCCGACAACTGCCCTCTCGTAGCCAATGCGGACCAGGCGGACAGCGACGGCAACAACGTGGGAGACGCCTGTCAGGGGGACTGGGACGGGGACGGCCAAGACGACGAGACGGACTGCGCACCGGGCAACGCGGCGGGAGGTGTGCCGCCGGAGGTCACCGGGTTGCACGCGGACGGGGATTCCGTGACGACCATCACCTGGCAGAGTGCGAGCTTTGCGGACGAGTACGATCTCCACCGCGGCAACTTCTCTCAGTTGAGCGATTCGGACTACGGCAGTTGCCAGAACGACCGCGACCCGGACCTGACCGACACCACCTTCGAGGAGGAGCAGAGCCCCCCGGCCGGGAACGGCTTCTTCTTCCTCGTAGCGGGCCGCAACCTCGCCTGCGCCGTCGCTGGGACGCTGGGCGCGACCACCTCCGGGGAGGAGAGGACGAACTCGAACCCGAACCACTGTCCCTGACGGGTAGCTCCGCGAAGGATGGCACCTACCATCCGTGCTCGCGCACCTACCGAAGATGCACAGTGGCGAATCAGCGGGAACACGGTAACGGGCAGGAAATCGGCGTTCTTCCCAGGCCCTTCCATGGCAGCTATGCCAAGGGTCGCAGTATTATCGCGACATTACGCGGCATAGCGGGTTGTGGGAGCCCTGAAGAACGACCGAATGAGTTCTGGGAGCCTCTGGAGCCGACGGAGATGAGAAATGACTTCACGCCGAAGTTGATCGGGACCGGTGATCGCAATCCGGCCAATACCGTTGTTCTCGAGGTCGTTCCAAACGAGTTCGTCGGGATTCGGCTCGGGTGAGTACGGGGGCGAGAAGAAGAGCTGCAGCTTCCCCTTCGTGGACTTGACGAATTCGCGCACCTTCTTGGCTTTGTGACTCGGATGGCCATCCACGATCAGAACAATCGGACGATCTGCACCATGCAGAAGCCGCCTGAGAAACGTGATGTGAGCGCGGCAAACCAAATCTGACCCACGCGGCAATCGAAGACTGACCCACCGGCGACGGCATGCGGATCCGCGACATCGACAGCGATCTCGAGGCGTGCATCACCCGGCGAACCGGCCGTGGTCTTCCGACCAGCGGACCGCAAGGTGGAGCCGAGCCGACACCGGCCACCAGAGCAGACCGTTCCCGCCGGCAGATCGGAGCGCTGCGACAACCGACCGACCGGCTACGGGCAGGTCGAGCTGGTGCGCGCGGCGCCGGAGGATTCGGTGCCCCAGGTTCCCTGGCCGCAGGTGTTGGCAGCGCGGACGACGTACCAGAAGACGACGCCGGCCGGCGGCGGCGTGGTGTCCTGCGCGGAGGGCGCGTCCAGCGCCTGGGCGAGGCATTGCTCGGAAGGGCCCGAGCCGAGGGGCAACTCGTCCACCCGGCCGCGCAGCAGGTCGTAGACAGTGTCCCGGCCGGCCGCGGCGGCGACGCTATCCGACCAGGTCAGCGTGCTGCCATCAGCGGCCATGAGCAGGCCGGTCACCTCCCCGGGTGTGGCTATCACGAACGGGTTCGCAGGGGCGCAGTCACAGCCGTCGCCCGCGCCGTCCCCATCCGTGTCGACCTGCAGCGGATCGTCGAGGGCCGGGCAGGTGTCGCAGGCATCCGGGATGTCGTCCCCGTCGGGACCATTCTCCTGCCCCGGGTTGTAGTCGCGCGGACAGTTGTCGACGTCGCCGCAGATGCCGTCGCCGTCGAAATCGGCGTTGGGATCCAGCGGGCAGTCGATATGACGCGCGAGGTTGTGGGTGAACTCACCGCCCACGATGCGGGCTCCGATGACCACGGTCAACGTGTGGACCGGGCCGGAGAGGCCACCCTGGAACGTCCCGGAATCCCACTGCCCTTCCGCCCAGCCCGCAATGTTGTCGGTCCGCTCCGGCCCCGCCCGGGTGAACGACCCGCCCATGATCATCGGGCCGTCCTCGATCAGCGCGAACACCGTTCTACCTGCTGACGGCGACCACCTCAGACGGCGAGGGCGGCCTCGGCCGCGCCTCCGACGGCAGCGAACGGCAGGTCGATCAGCGCTGCCCCTGAACGCGCCCCAAAAGCACGCCTCCCTCCGCTGCCCCCATGCCGCCACGCCCGTACCTGCGGGCGCGCCGGCATGTACAGGGGATGTAGGGGAGGCGGTGAGCGAAGCGAACCCCTCCCGCCGCTACCCCTGGACCCCGGTGCCCACCATCAGTCACCATCCCCCCAGCACGTGCCCCAACCCCCGTGACTGCCCCCTCGTTCCAACCACCGCCGCCCGCTGGGCGGGGTTCGCTACGCTCATCACCGACCCCTACGCGTTGTCGGACCAGCGACCGCCCATCCTCGATCCGCTCGCCGATCCCGCGGTAACGGGGACAGGCGAGGTCTCTCACGGGCAGCCAGTCGGATTCGTGTTCTCCC
>JAUZRX010000091.1 GCA_030949985.1 Acidobacteriota bacterium | reverse complement strand
TGGCGCTGATCGTCGAGGGCTCCGCCAAGGCGCTCCGGGACGATCCCTGGCGCGAGTATTACCGCCTGCCCGGATGGCTGGGGGGGCTGGTGGAGCAGGGGGCCCTGGGTCAGAAGACCCGTGCCGGCATCTACCGCAAGGAGGGGCGCGACATCCTCGTGTTCGATCCGGCCCGCGGCGAGTACCGCCCCAGCGAGCCCCGGGTGGACGAGGAGGTCCAGGCCCTGCTGGCGATCGGGGATGTCGGCGAGCGCTTCGCCGCCCTGCGCCGGAGCGGACACCCCCAGGCGCACCTGTTGTGGGCCTGCCACCGGGACGTGTTCCACTACGCGGCCTTCCTGCTGGCCGGGATCGCCGATACCGCGCGCGAAGTGGATCAGGCCATGCGCTGGGGTTACGGCTGGCGCGAGGGACCGTTCGAGACCTGGCAGCGGATCGGCTGGGAACGGGTCAACGGCTGGCTGCGGGAGGAGATCGCCGAGGGCCGGACCATGGCCCCGGCCGCGCTGCCCGACTGGACCGGGCGTATCGCCGGCGTGCATGGCCCACGGGGCTCCTATTCCGCC
Source organism: Acidobacteriota bacterium (assembly GCA_030949985.1). Classification (NCBI taxonomy): domain Bacteria; kingdom Pseudomonadati; phylum Acidobacteriota; species Acidobacteriota bacterium. The sequence goes on along the minus strand of JAUZRX010000091.1, from coordinate 478 downwards.
TCGGCGGATACCTTCAAGCCGCGCTCCAGCCTGCCGGTCTATGCCAGGCAGCGGATGCCGGAGCGGCTCTACGGAGAGCCGGCGCCGGAGCCGGGCGGGACCCTCTACGAGAACGACGGCGTCCGCCTGTGGGAGGGCGACGACGGGGTGGCGGTGCTGAGCTTCAAGAGCAAGCAGCACGTGATCGGACAAGAGGTGCTGGAGGGGTTGCGCGAGTCCGTGGCCATCGCCGAGCGCGACTACCGCGCCATGGTGATCTGGCAGGCGCGCGCGCCCTTCAGCCTGGGCGCCGATCTCAAACAGTTCCTGCCGATCATGAAATCCGGCGACGGTGGGCGGATCGACCGCTTCCTGGAGGAGTTCCAGCAAGCCATGCTGGCCATGCGGTACTCCTTCGTCCCGGTGGTGGCGGCGGTGGACGGCATGGCCCTGGGCGGGGGGTGCGAGCTGTTGATGCACTGCGACCGGGTGGTCGCCT